>JAJYSI010000018.1:0-4783 GCA_021793635.1 Bacteroidota bacterium | reverse complement strand
AATAAAAATATTTATTACATTCAATAAACAATTTTCCCAATATATATAAGAAAGGGGAACACAATGAAAATTTTATGGGCGGTTATTTTAAGTTTAACAATCTTGTCCTTCCAAAATTTTGCACAGGAAAAAGGAAGTTATAGTCTATCCGGAGTTGTAGAGGACTCTGTTTTAGGCACCGGTCTTGCCAACGCAAATATTTCCATCATATCAAGAAAAGACGGAAAGATTATTACAGGCACAACTGCAAATAAAAAGGGATATTTCTCAATCGATAAAATTTCAGAAAAAGTTATCCGGGCAAAGTTTTCTATGGTCGGATATCAAACTAAGATAATAGATTCAATCTCGCTTGAAAATAATTCACGCATAGGTGTAGTTAAGCTTTTTGCCACTACTATACTAATGCCGGCTGTAGTTATAAAAACAATAAAGCCGATGATAGACTTCCGGGTTGATAAAGATGTAATTAATATCGATCAGGTTCCCGGAAGCAACGGCTCATTGACAGACGCATTAAAAAACACAGGGCTTGTTGATGTTGATCCGCAGTCGAATGCAATTTCAGTAAGAGGGCAAAATGTAAAAATAGAAATGGACGGACATCCGTTTGAAATGCCCGCAGATATGCTAACACAATTGCCGGCTTCGACAATAGAAAAAGTTGAGGTAATACTTTCTCCCGGCGCAAAAGAAAGCGCTGAAGGCGGAACTTATATTCTAAACATAATAACAAAGAAAAACATTCTTAATAATTTCAACGGAGCGGTAAGCTTAAGCACCACATCAAACAACAGAAGCTACGGCGGACTGAACTTAAATTACAAAGTTAATAAGCTGAATCTTTTTCTCTCCGGTTTTTTGGGTCTTAATAAGTTTAATTATAATTCCTTTTCCGAAAAATTAAACTATAACAGCACAAGCTTCAGCCATCTTAACTCAAACTCTTCCGGCGAAAGCAACGGAGGCTGGGGCAATATAAAGCTCGGATTTGATTACGACTTCGATGCAAGCAACTCAATTACATTTTTCGGCTCGTACAACAGGAACAAATCAGATAATTCAACCTTGAGCGGCAGCCTGGTTGAAAATAACTTTAATCAATTTCAATATAACTATGCCATCAACAATAGTTCTTCAAGCTCATGGAATGTAGCTACCCTTTACGGATATTATAAAAAGAAATTTCTTAAAGATGGAGCAGAATCAAAAAAGCCGGTGCCGGAATTAACGGTAGATGCATATTACACAAATATTTTTAATCCGTCTTCTTCGCAGATGAATACGTTTTATAATTATCTAGCCGGAACACCTCAGCTTCATAACAGCGGGCAAGTTCAGAATGCTAACACTTTTATCTTTAGAACAAATTATGTTTTGCCGTCTAAAATTGGAAGATTTGAGACCGGTTATAATTTTACATACCGGCATAGACAAAATGAAAACAATGCACTGGATTTTTCTTATTTGACCTACAGTTGGGCAGACAGCTTACACTTGAGTAATGACTTCAGGTACCAGGAAGATATTCATGCATTGTATTTATCGTATTCAAATGACTTCGGCAAGTTCGGGGTAAAAGCCGGATTGCGGGCAGAGAATCTTCATTCTAACGGCAACCAGGTTACTTCAAATGAAGAATTCAATAGAAACTTTCTAAATCTTTTTCCAAATCTAAATCTTTCTTATCGACTTAGCCAGATGCTGATGGTAACTGCCAACGCATTCAGAAGAGTTGTTTATCCGCCATTATACTTTGTTAATCCGTATGTAAATTATAACGGTCCTAACAGCTACTCTGCGGGAAATCCCGACATCAAACCTTACTGTGTAAATTCTTTTGCCGTTGGATTATCTCAATATTTAAATTTTTATTACAACTTTACCACCGGTCAATATCAGTATGCTACTGCTAATGTTCAGGACAGCATTTCTTTCAACAGCCCTATAAATCTTACTTCAAATAAATTATATGGAGTTGATGTTTCATTCCCCTATTTTAACAGTCCGATGGCATTATTTCATCTGCCCGATTTTATTTCGAATTTTAATATCAGATTTTCTTACAGATACAGCACTACCAGCGGAAATTATCTTACTGAAGACTTAACTGACTGGGGATATTCAAAATCATTAAATGCTTCTTTGGGACTTAAGCTTTGGTCCGGTATTGACGCAAGCTTCTACCTATATTATACGCCAGAAACGGCGAGTAAAAAATATATTTCAAACAGCAATACTTATTTGTCAATCTATTTAAGCAAGTCTTTTTTCAAGAATAAATTGAAGATAAGCTTAAATGCCTGGAATGTTTTGAACTATGATAATTACGATAGACAAACTTACGGCACCGATTATTACATGCGTAGTGATTTTACAGTTCTTCAAAGCAGGACAATTACATTCGGCATTACTTACATGTTCAATAATTATAAAGAAAGACACGACCAAAGTATAAACGACAGCAGGGATACGAGCGGAGAACAACAAAATCAATAATTTACTCCCTCATTTCTTCCCTTGATGGCTCAAAGTATTTTACTATTTTTGAGCCATGATAAGAAATATTTTTCTGATAATTTTGATTTCTACCGGTTATCTTTTCTGCCAGGTGGATGAGAGCAACCAGTTTATGCTTGCGCAGGCTTATGTTCAATCTGCGCAGTTTGAAAAAGCCAGACCAATTCTTGAGGAGCTTTATAAAAGCCAGCCGAACAATTATGAATATTTCTCTTCGCTTGAAAATGTTTATACCCAGCTAAAAAACTATGATGCGGCAATTGCTTTAATTGAATCAAAGATAGGTCAAAATTCACAGGACATAAATCTTTATGGAATGCTCGGCACCGAATATTATTTAAAAGGAAACGACAAGAAAGCATTCGAAGTTTGGGATAACGCATTAAAGACTCTTCCTCAAAACGAAATGTATTACAGAACGATTGCCAATTACGCAATCGAGAGAAGAGCTTTTGACAAGGCAATTCAATATTTAAAAGCAGGACAGGAAATTTCTAAAAATCCCGTGCTCTTTGCTTATGACCTTGGCAATCTTTATTCACTTACGATGCAGTTCAAAGATGCAACCGAAGAATACTGCATGATTCTTTCAAAGAACCAGAACCAGCTTTACAGTATTCAGAACAGAATTCTAAGCTATATAGACAAGCCCGGTGCGCTGCAAGCATCTATTCCCGTCGTAGAAAAATATGCTGACGGAGACGAGGTAAATTTCAAGCTTCTGCTTGCAAGATTGTATATTCAGGATAAATCATTTGACAAAGCTTATGATGAATATAAAAAAATAAGCGAGGCGCAAAACGATCAGGGCGGACAGATGCTTAGCTTTGCAGGCTTTCTTTACGGAGAAAAAAATTACAATCTTTCTGCAAAAGTATATGATGACGTTATAAAGAAATATCCTTCATCGCCTTATATTTCTACCGCAAAGCTTGGCTATGCAAAAACACTTGAGGCTACTTTTAATGAAGAAAATTCCGCAAAGATTCCGACATGGAAGCCTTATTACGAAATTCCTAAATTAAACTCTTCGGATATTGATAAGATAGTTTCGGCATATCTTGATATTACAAAAATGTATCCTAATTCCGAAGTTGCAAGAGAAGCCTTTCTTCGGATTGGCGAGATTAAATTGTTTAAGCAGGACGATATTTCCGGCGCTGAGAAATATTTTAACGAAATCATTAAGGATTCACCCGTTTCAGATTACGCTGCTGATGCATACCATGATCTTGCAATAATATCGGTGATGCAAGGTAATTTAGACCAGGCAATAAATTATTATTTGAAAATTACGAGCTACGGAAGTTTTTCTCAGGATAAAAAGAACCAGGCAAACTATCAGATTGCACGGCTGTATTTCTACAAAGGTGATTTTGAAAAAGCAAGAGAATATCTTAAAATTCTTCTGGATAATCTAGGCAATAGTTCGGCAAATGATGCCCTTGAGCTATCACTTTTGATGAACACTTCTCTGAGTGATTCGTCTAATCTTGCGGCTTTTGCAAAGGCAGAATTGCTTGCTGATCAAAAGAAGTTTACTGATGCTGAAAAGATTTATCAGTCTGTTACCGCTGATCCGCAGAAATTGATGCTTCAGAACCTGGCATGCTTTAGAGAAGCGGAGATGGAACTGGCAATGAATAATTCGGACAGTGCATCGGCTCAACTGCTGCGCATTGCCGATGAGAACGAAAAGAATATTTATGCGGATAAAGCCTTATATTTGCTGGGCAAAATTTATCAGTATGGACTGGGAAACAATACTAAAGCAGTTGAAACTTATGAAAACCTGCTTGCAAAATTCCCGAACTCATTATATCTTGACGATGCAAGAGCAGAAATAAATAAGCTAAGAGGCACTTCGGTTGAAAGACCGATGTAGAAAGTTATAGATAGTTCTTTCGAATATTTTCTTGTTAATTAGACAGATTTTTAATGCCAAAAATTTTCGAGTATCTTGGAATATTAATATTTTTTTATTCAAATGAACATGAACCTATTCATGTTCATGGCAAATTTGAAAAGTTTTAAAGTAAAGCTGAGTTTTATATTGTTAATGGGAAAGTTTCTGAAATCAAAATAAAGGCTGTCAAAGGTCGAAAACCTCTTACTGGAACTAAGTTAAGAGATTTCGAAAGCTTTTTAGAAATTTATTCTGAAAAAATTATTCAAAAATGGATTGATTATTTTGTACTTCATAAAGATATTGAGTTTGAAAAAATTACAACTAAAATTAAATGAGAATAATTGAAGAATATAC
>JAJYSI010000471.1 GCA_021793635.1 Bacteroidota bacterium | reverse complement strand
TTCCGATCTCGAATCCATCCGGGCCTGAAATAGTAACGACTCTTCCGCCGAGCTGATTAATCTTTTGAATGACACCCCAGGCAACATTTCCAAAGCCGGAGACAGCAAAAGTTTTACCTTCGATTTCCATTCCTTTAGTTTTTAACATTTCATGTGCAAAATAAACAGCTCCAAAACCGGTAGCCTCCGGGCGAATAAGAGAGCCACCCCAATTCAATCCCTTGCCGGTAAGAACGCCAGTAAATTCATTTTTCAATCTCTTATATTGCCCGAATAAAAATCCGATTTCTCTTGTTCCTACACCAATATCGCCGGCAGGGACATCAGTATTTGGACCAATATGGCGGAAGAGTTCGGTCATAAAACTTTGACAGAAATGCATTACTTCATTATCGCTTTTTCCTTTGGGGTCAAAATCTGAACCGCCTTTTCCACCACCCATCGGCAAGGTTGTAAGACTATTTTTTAATACTTGTTCAAATGCTAAGAATTTCAGAATTCCCAAATTGACTGAAGGGTGAAATCTTAATCCCCCTTTGTAGGGACCGATTGCGCTATTCATATCAATTCTAAATCCACGGTTGATATGAATTTCACCTTGATCATCCATCCATGGAACGCGGAACATAATTAATCTTTCCGGCTCTACCATACGCTCCAATATTTTTGCGGAACGGTATTCGGGATGACGTTCTAAAACTACCTCAAGAGATTCTACTATTTCTTGAACTGCTTGATGAAACTCAGGTTCGTTAGGGTTTTTGGCCTTAACTTCCAACATTAATTTTGCAATGTATTCAGACATAAAACACTCACTATTTTTTTGAATAGGTTAATAAATAATTGGTTGATTAAAAAGGATTGTTGCCCTGTTATGCTTAAAGATTTCAGAAATTGTGGGTATAATTTCCAGCGAAAAATAACTCCCATGAGCTTACTTTCCGGTTTACTGCCATGCAAGCGGGTTGCGCTTAAGGCAGTATTAAAAAATTTTATCAACCAGATAATATACATGGCTGACAAATAATTTGTTTCCCTATATGAAATATTTTGCTTTTTAAGTGGAAGAATAATCATAAATTCTTTTCTAATCTCTTCCGAAAGAATTTTTCTATTGCTAAATTAGTAATAAATTTTCTAAAAAGCTGATAAATCTTAAACGAAAAAGAGGTTAAAATGATAGATAATATTCTTAAAGAAAAAATAGCCCAAGCAGTTCAAATATTGAATGAAAAAAAAATTGATCTGTGGCTTACCTTTGTAAGGGAAAGCGGCAACATAAAAGACCCCGCGATGGATATGATTGCCGGAACAGGATGCACGTGGCAGTCGGGATTAATGATTTCGAAAGATGGCGATACAACAGCGATTGTAGGTACTCTTGAGGTTGAAAATTTTCAGACAAAGGGATTATATAAAAATGTGGTCGGTTATGTTCAGTCTGTTAAAAAGCCATTGTTGGATTATTTAAATAAAAAAAATCCTTCGAAGATTGCCATCAACTTTTCTAAAAACTCAAACCTTGCCGATGGGTTAACTCACGGAATGTTTCTTATTTTGGCAGATATTTTAGAAGGAACTACCTTTAGCGAAAAACTAATTTCATCGGAAGAAATAATCTCGGCTTTAAGAGGAAGAAAATCTAAAGCTGAGCTTGCAATAATGAAGGAAGCCGTTGAGGAAACTTTGAAGATTTTTGATGAGATGTCGTTATTCATCAAGCCGGGAAAATCCGAAATTGAAATTGCGGAGCAGATAAAAGATGTGGCGAAAGAAAGAGGCTTCGGATTATCGTGGGAAGAGGATCATTGCCCATCCGTGTTTACCGGGCCAGAAGCAACTAGCGCACACGCCGGACCGACAAATAGGAAGGTAGAAAAAGGACATTTGGTAAATGTTGACTTCGGGATAAAGTATCATGGTTATTGTTCTGACCTTCAACGAACATGGTATGTATTAAGGGATGGTGAAGATAAGGCTCCTGCAGAAGTTGAGAAGGGTTTTAGTGTAATCCGTGATGCAATTCAAAAAGTTGCGGATAATTTGAAGCCTGGAGTTAAAGGCTGCGAGATGGACGATATTGCTCGCAGCTATATTACCGGACAAGGTTATGAAGAATTTCCGCACGGGCTTGGGCACCAGGTTGGGAGAGAAGCACATGACGGGGGTGGAGGACTACTTCCGAGATGGGAAAAATACGGCACTACTCCTTTTCTACCCGTTGAAGAAAGCCAAGTATATACTATTGAGCCCCGGCTCTACGTAAAAAATTACGGAACTTCAACAATAGAAGAAGAAGTATTTGTTACAAAGAACGGCTGTGAGTTTATTTCAAAACCACAGAAACAGTTGATGCTTCTTAGAGGTTAAAAGCGGCAATCTTGATTGTAAGATTTTTGCAGTAAGCTGTTGTATTCTTCAAAGGTTATTTCTTTTGCTCCAAACATTCTAAGATGCTCTGTCATAAATTGAACATCAAGTAGGATGAATTTTTTTTCATTAAGATGTTCTAATAATTTCATCAAAGCAAACTTTGATGCTTGAGAAACACGGGAAAACATTGATTCGCCAAAAAAGGCTCCATGGTAAGTAATGCCATATAAACCACCAACTAAATAATTATTGCTCCAGGTTTCGACAGTATGAACATGTCCTAATTTTTCGAGTCGTAAATATGCTTCAATAATTTCTTCAGAAATCCAGGTTTCACTTCTATCAGTGCAAGCTCTAACAACGGATAGAAATTGAGTATCAATCCTTACTTCGAAATTTAGTTGAGAAATACTTTTTCTAAATGAGCGGGGAATGTTGTATTTATCCGGAGATATTATTGTTCGGATTTTTGGGAAATACCAATCCACTGCCCCGTCTTCATCCGCCATAGGGAAGGCACCTCGAGCATAAAGGGATAGCATCTGCTCCGGATCTCTTAAAAAATCAGCTCCTGAAAATTCTTGCGTGATCATCGTGGAATACGCTACTCATCAATTCTTACATCGAGGTGAACAATTTCGTAGCCTCTAATAGTTTCATAAGCTGCGAAAATTACACCGGCAAGGACTAGCACCATCCCCGCGAGGAAAAGAAATGTTATAAGGTGATTTATATTCTGAATACTGCTAGTATATTGAAGTCCGATGGATAGAGATGTTAAAACGAAAAAGGCAACTGCAACAGTGTAGGACAAAACTG
>JAJYSI010000017.1 GCA_021793635.1 Bacteroidota bacterium | reverse complement strand
CTTCGTAGTTCTTGCACATTATGATTTTCTTTCTTCCATGCATTACATGCATGGTTATTCATGTTTTACCACTTCGTGGTAAAAAAATATATTCAAGTCTCACCGCTTCGCGGTGCTAAAGCTTTGGTAAAGTAATTCATGTATTACCACTTCGTGGTAAAGAATAAATTCAAGTATCACACCTTCGCAGTTCTGAAAACTTTGGTAAGGTTATTTATGCTATACTACTTCGTGGTAAATAAATACATTTAAGTTTTACCACTTCGTGGTACCAAAACTTTTATAAGTCAGATATATAAATCCGCGAAGCGGATAAACATGAATAACTATGGATTAAATCCATAGGAAGAAAAGATAAAATCGAAAGCCGAACCACGAAGTGGTTCAACAAAAATTACCCCATGATATATATTCTATAAACATCATTTCCAAATGTAAAACGATGTTTGTTGAACTACTTCGTAGTTCTTGCACATTATGATTTTCTTTCTTCCATGCATTACATGCATGGTTATTCATGTTTTACCACTTCGTGGTAAAAAAATATATTCAAGTCTCACTGCTTCGCAGTTCTGAAAACTTTGGTAAGGTTATTCATGTATTACCACTTCGTGGTAAGATAATCCATTTATGTTTTACCATTCTGTGGTAAAAGAAAAACATTTACACAGCATTGCTATTAATGTTTTTCAGTTCGTGGTAAAAAGATAATGGAATAATGCACATGCATCCCGCCCCTATAAATAAAGGCTGAAGTTGATGTTGATGAACTGATTAAAGAGGAGAAATATGTTATGCTTGCGTTGAGAAAATAGTTGCTAAATGGTTGTATTTAGCAAAAATATTTTAAATAAATCTTGACATTGTTAATGAGAAATAAAATATTTGAAACGGCTTTAGACAGAAATTAAATATAATACTGATTCTTTAGCACTTAACTCCAGACATATTTAATTGCTACCGGTTAGAGAAAAAATAAATAACTTTTTACTAATAGCAGAACGGAGAAACAATCATGAAAAAAGAGGACACACCAATCCCGGTTACACTTCCTAAATTAATTGAGATCGGTAAGAATGTAATTAAGATTGGGAAAGAAAATATCGAGCTTGCAAAGTTCGGTATCGGCGCAAAGTTCTTAGCCGAGTTCGAGGGAGAATTAACTGACGTCCAGACTTACAAAACGGATAAGCAGATAAAAAAAGAAGCTGCTGCATTTACTGAAACAAAAAACAAAAAGCTAAAAGGCTGCTTTAAGTGGATGAAAGGGGCGAAAACATTTTATGAAAAAATTGTAAAACCTAATTCCGCAGATGCAAGGATTTTCCCGCAAAATTTAGCCGAGGCAAAAAGCAGCGAGGCAATTATGATTAATATTATGCCTGTTGCAATAGATATCATCGTAAAAAATAAAACAGCGCTTGTTGACAAAGATATGCCGGAGACTTTCGACACAGAAGGCTCAACATTGCTTACAGAGCTTGATGATCTGAATAACCAGCAGGAAGATATGAAGAAGAATAACGAATCATACACTGTTAAAAGATATATTGCCCAATCGAAAGTATATAACCGTGTAAATGCAGTTAATAATGCCGGGAGGCAGGCTTATGCAGAAGATCCTGTAAAGATTCATTTGTTTGATTCGCCATGGGGTATAAACGGCGGTAACCATGATGAACCTGCGCAGGATAATACAAACACGCCTCCGCAAGCTTAAAATCAATATTAAGGTAGTGTCCTAATTTGAATAAGAATCCGAAACAAGTTCGGGATGTCAAAATCAAATTAGGATGCTGATAATTATTTTTTACCCCTTCTTTTTAAGAAGAAGGGGTTTTTTATATCTGCTGACTTGATCTATTCCCAACTGCCGCCGTAACGTGAGACATGAATGGAAGAAATGCCCGATTCAATCCTAAGGTAAATTTTCTTCTTTGCGGAATCAAAGTTATCTGTTCTAAATAAATTTGAATCTATTTTATCGAAGCCGTCAATGTTCCTGGATGAAAGGGCAGTGCTGGTTCTTATTTCGCATCCGGCTGAATCGGGAACTTCAATATCAATGCTTGAAGCGCCTGCTTTAACTTTTACATTTGATTCGGCAACGTTATCACCAAGTCTTATTTTTAATGAAGCAGCGCCTGTGTTAATGTTAATGTTTTCGGTTTTAAAATGTGAAAAATCAAAATCGGTAGATGCCGCGCCGATATCAAAATTCAAATTCCAGATGGGTTTTGGATTAAGCTTGAGGATTACCCTGTTTTTATTATTACCTTCTCCAAAATTAAATTTCCGTTTCAGCATATTCATTTTTACGACTGCGTAATCTCCGGTATCATCTCTCGATATTTCATAATTATTTTTATATCCCAGAGCAACGGCAGATATAAGCTCATCTGTAGAATCGCGGAGTAAAAACGAGCCGGCACCGGCTTTAAAATTGAACTCGGCATTTTTAATATTCGGAGAATAAGACTCTACATAGTTCGAAGTATCAGTGTCACCATTTATCGTTATGTCGAAATCGCTGTTATGGATTGAGAATGCATTATTGAAAAAATAGAATGATGAATTGAAACCGGCAAAAAGAGTAACCGCAAGAATGACAGCGGCGGCACCGGCAATAATACCTTTTAGAATATTATTCTTGGTGAAGTAAGAAACTCCCCAAAGAATAATTACAAGAGGCCAGTACTGCCAGATGTTTGAAAGATCAAAATTGGCTGCATTAAGATTGTATAAAAGTATAAGCACACCCAGGGAGATAAAAAGCACCCCCCAGAAAATATGTTTGGTTTTCATTCCTCTCTCTCCATAGATTAATTATTTCTTGATTTAAGTAATAAGCCGACACCGACAGCGATTAAGATTAAGGGCCAGAAATCTCCGAAGTGGAAGCGCGGCACTAAATTATCCATAAGAAAAAGAACGCCAATGACGATTAAGATAGCGCCTCCGATGTTCCTTCTTTTTTGATGACGGGCTTCGTAAAATTCGGGCGGCTGCTGCGGCGGAATAGGATTAGAGGCTTCTCCTCCGGCGGATTGCGCTGAAGAAGTATCCGGCGTAACGAAGACATATGGTTCTTCGGGGACAACAATCCAAAGAATAATATATGCCAAGAATCCGCCGCCTCCGATGAAGAGTGTAACAACAAAAATAATTCTGACAAGTGTCGGATCGATGTCAAAATATTCTGCTAATCCGCCTGCTACACCGCCGATCATCTTATCTTTTCTTGACCGGTATAATTTTCTGCTGTTCATTTTGTACCTCCGGTAATATGAGTTTGTTTTACGGGGGTAATAATATTAAAAATCGGCATCTGTGTATATCTTATTATTACTGCCGGTACATAAGTTTGAAATACGGATTTTCCTTTTGATTAGTGGTGAAGAACAAAGGGCAGAGGGCAAAGAGTGGGAATGAATCGAGCTTCATAAGAATTAGCCTTATCAATTTTTATATTAAAAATGTAATCGATTAAAATGCCGGGCTTCTAATTTTCTTTTTTGCCTATAAGGCTTTTAAAGAATTCGAAATGTCTTAAGATTGATTTACTCCAATAAGCTGCATTATGCACGCCGGGTCCGGTAAAGAAGCTGATGTTTATTCCGTCGGCTTTACAGCTATCGTCAAATGCCTGGTTTACTTTAAAAGAGAAATCACCGGTACCGCAGTCAACAATAATCTTTTTATTCTTTTCTTTAAAATTCTTCAAGAGATAAATGTCGGAATAATTTTGCCATCTTGATTTATGTTTCAAATAGGAACCGAGGTATTTTGAGATCTGCCAGTTATTTGGAAAGGCAGTAATATCTAATATTCCGCTGGTACTTCCGGCGCTTTTAAAAAAATCGGGATGACGAAGGAAAAGATACATTGCACCATGTCCGCCCATGCTTAAGCCGGTTATAAAAATATTTTTCTTATCGATATTGAACTTCTGAAAAATTTCCGGGACGAGATTCTTAAAGAAGAAAGTCTCGAATTGGCTATTCTTTTCAACAGGACTGTTTATATACCAGCAGTTGTAAAAGCCATCCGGGCAAACAATGATAAATCCGTCTTTGTCTGCAACGCTGTCAAGGTTTACAATACCGTTCCACTGGGCATAATTACCCGACCAGCCGTGAAGCATAAATAATAGCGGATAAGACTTTGCGGGGTTATAATCTTTCGGATAAAACACAAGAGCTGTATCTGTATGCGGAATATATTTGGCGTTTATTGTCAGCGTGTCTTGCGGAAAAATATTTGATGCCCAAATTAATAAAGCGGATAGAACAAGCAGATACCTCATAACTTCCTCAAAGCTTTTATCACAAAATTATAACAGACAAATTACAAAAATTAAATTAGAAATTGTTAGTGATAGTAAGTGCAGCAGGCATTTTTAAATTGTAAAATCTTACAGGCTTTTATATTTTTGAGAAAAATAAATTAAGAAATATGAAAATTGCTCTTTGCCAGATAGATACATTTATCGGCGACATAAAAAATAATAAGCAGAAAATAATCGATGGATACAAACGAGGAGAGAATGACGGCGTTGATCTCGTAATCTTTCCAGAGCTTTCACTCGTCGGCTATCCGCCTCAAGATTTAGTTGAAAAGCAGGAATTCAGACAGGCTGCAATTGATGCGGCTAAAGAAATTGCTTCGGTTACCGTAAAGACAGGACTAATTTTCGGAACAATAACTGAAAGCGATGAGTTAATCGGTACGGACATACACAACTCTGCGCTGCTTTGCTTTGACGGAAAAATACAATTTATTCAGCATAAGACATTAATTCCCAACTACGATGTATTTGATGAAATGAGATATTTTGATGCGGCAAAAGATGTAAATGTATTTGAATTCAAAAAAGAAAAATTAGGAATTTCGATCTGTGAAGATATCTGGAATGATGCCGACTACTGGTATAAACGCAGGTACAGTGACGATCCGGTAAAAAAGTTGATCGACAAAGGTGCAAGTATTTTGATAAACATTTCTGCCAGTCCTTACCATTACGGACATAGGAAAGACCGGCAGGAAATGCTTTCGGTATTAACTAAAATGGATAAAGTTCCGCTGGCTTATGTTTGCAGCGTAGGCGCACAAACAGATTTGATATTCGACGGCGCAAGCATGTGCTTTGATAATTCCGGCAGTCTTGTTCTTTTAGGTAAATCTTATGATGAAGATTATTTTATTTTCGATACGAAGAAAAAATATCCGCCGATACTTCAATCTGAAAAAAGCTTTGAAGAAGAGACACTCGAAGCATTGATTTACGGATTGAAAGAATACTGCAGCAAGCTTGGATTTAAAAAAGTTCTTGTTGGATTAAGCGGAGGAATAGATTCGGCTTTGGTAACTTATATTGCAGTCCAGGCGGCAGGGAAGGATAATGTTCATGCAGTTCTGATGCCTTCGGAGTTTTCAAGTGAAGGAAGCATTGTCGATTCAAAGAAACTTATTTCTAATCTCGGCATCTCATCGGAAGTAATTTCGATTCAGCCGGTTGTTGATAAAACAATTGAAGTGCTGAACGGTTCTTTCAAAGGAAAAAAGCCGGATACAACTGAAGAAAATATTCAGGCAAGAATACGCGGTATTTATTTGATGGCGCTGTCAAACAAGCATAATTATCTTTTGCTGACCACGGGAAATAAATCCGAAATGGCTGTTGGTTATTGCACGCTGTACGGCGATATGAGCGGCGGACTTGCAGTTATTGCTGATGTTTATAAAACCGATGTTTACCGTATTGCGAATTATATAAACAGAAACGGAGAAATAATTCCAAAAGAAATTATTACCAAAGCACCGTCTGCTGAACTTCGGCATGGACAGAAAGATCAGGATACTCTTCCGGAATATGAGCTGCTTGATAAAATTTTAAGAATGTATCTGGAAGAGAACAAGGAGATAAATGAAATCTCTAAAATAATTGGAGATGAAATTATTGTTAAAAAGGTACTGCGTCTGGTGGATATAAACGAGTTTAAGCGCAAGCAGGCGGCACCGGCGCTAAGAGTTTCCAAGAAAGCATTCGGGTACGGAAGAAGATATCCGATAGTGCAGGGATGGAGAAAATGAATTTTATTAAATCAATGGAACACAGATTACGCTGATCAGACTGATAATCACTGTTGAGTTATCCATGTTGCATTAACTTTAAAACAATAAAACAAAGTTAGATGAATTTTAACAGCAGAAATAAAATGATAAAAAAAAGAATAATCCTTTTTACGTTGGCGCTTTTATTAATTGGATTCACGCAATCCAATTTTGCACAAATTTTTAAAAGCGTTGTTTCAATAAAAGCGTATAACTCATTAAATCAAGTTTATGCAGGAAGTGAATTTAAGCTTGCTGTTAAGGCGGATATAAACAGCGGCTGGCATATTAACTCGGATAAGCCGCATGAGGATTTTCTTATTCCCTCCAAACTGACGATTGATTCTGGAAATGGATTTACTCTGACTAAAATTGTCTATCCTAAATCTCAGGATGTTAAGTTAAGTTTTTCCGATAAGCCGCTTTCTGTTTGGGAAGGTGAAATTTATTTCGGCGGAACAGTTGAATTGCCGAAAGATTTAGCTCCGGGAAAATATTCTCTTCCGGTTGAGTTGGAATATCAGTCATGCAATAATCAAACTTGTCTTGCACCGACAACTGCAAAGGATACTCTTGAAGTTGAAGTAGTTCCTAAGTCAGCAGCTATTTCAGAAATTAATCAGGATATTTTTAAGAATATCGATTTAGGAATTACTCCGCAAAAAATTTCCGAAACACAGAATAATAATAATTCAATTACTTCGATTTTAGAGCATAGCGGATTGTTATTGAGTCTGATATTTGTATTCCTTGGCGGACTCGCACTTAACCTTACGCCGTGTGTTTATCCTTTAATTCCAATTACCGTCGGCTTTTTCGGCGGGCAAAGCGAAGGAAGCACAAAGAAACTTTTTTTGATGGGAGTTTTCTTCGTTGTCGGCATGGCAATTACTTATTCCGTTATCGGAGTTGTTACTGCATTAAGCGGTGCGGTGTTCGGCTCGCTGCTTCAAAACACTTACGTAATAATTTTTATTGCGGCGGTGTTCGTAGTGCTTTCATTAAGCATGTTCGGCGTGTATGAATTCCAGCTTCCTAATTCAATTGTAGCAAAAGCCGGTGGGGCTAAAAACGGATATTACGGCGCCTTCTTTATGGGATTAACAATGGGAATAGTTGCCGCACCTTGTATCGGTCCTTTTGTTTTGGGCTTGGTTACTTTTGTTGCTGCTAAAGCCGATCCTTATTATGGATTCTTGATGTTCTTTGTTTTAGCGCTCGGATTAGGTTTGCCGTATTTAGTGCTCGCGGTATTTTCAGGTAAGATTAAAAAGCTGCCTAAGTCCGGCGAATGGATGGAAGCAGTTAAACATATCTTCGGATTTATTTTGCTGGGAATGGCAATTTATTTTTTGCTGCCGCTCTTGCCAAAAAGTTTTTCCGGTTATCTGCTGCCGGCATTTATGATAATTACAGGGCTCTATCTTTTAATATTTGAAAAGTTTGGAAATAAGATAAGAGGATTTAGAATCTTCAAGATTGCATTTTCAATTATAATTATGGCGGTTGCAGTATATTCTTTAATTCCATCGCGGACTCAGGAGATAAATTGGAAACCATATACTGCAAATACTTCTCTCGCCACCCTTGGTGACAGCAAAGGAATGATAATAGATTTTTACGCCGACTGGTGCATTCCATGTAAAGAGCTCGATGCTTCTACTTTCAGAGATCCAGGTGTTATAAATACGGCAAAAGACTTCTTAACTTTTAAGGCGAACATGACAAAATCACTTTCGCCGGAAGTTGAAGCGCTAAGAAATAAATACGACATTGTTGGCGTCCCGACTGTCATTATTGTCAACTCAAAAGGTCAAGAAGTAAAAAGGATTACGGGCTACGTGGATGCAAATCAGTTTTTGAATATCCTAAAAAATGTAGAATAAACATTTGCCCGCAGTACGCATTAACGTTGTTTTTATGTTAATGTGAAAAAAATTCTTATCGAAGTAAAATTAATTCGCTTCCATCCTAGACAGCAGTTTTATACATTTGATTAATTTCCAAAAAGTGAATTAAATGTTAAGCCGGTCCAACTATCCAAGTGGCACAGGATATGCTTTATAATTTAAGAACTTTTTCAAAGATTAAATTAGAAGTATGATTGATAAGGAGCGGCGGTCAAAATGAAAATTTTAAGAGTAGTTTTTGTGTTTCTACTGACGGCAGTTGTGGCAGTATTACTCATTTTATTTAACGGCTGTTCAAATGGTGTAGCTCCGCAATCCGGCAATTTCCAAATGAGTGTCCAGTCAACTCGTACAATGGCAAAAACGGCATCCGACAGTCTTGCAATTACTTCGGCAAAAATTTTAATGAAGAATTTAAGACTCAAAGGCATTCCGTCTGCTGATTCGGTTGCAGTAAATGATTCCGCAATTGTTTTCAGAGACGGTGATGAAAGCGATGAACAAGAATTAAAGATGGGACCGTTTGTTGTTGACTTAAGTTTAACAGGCAATGTCAGTCCCTTTACCGTGGATAATGTAGCAACGGGAACTTATGTCGGGGCAAAGTTTGATATTCATAGATTGGAAGAAGGAGAGCCGGTTCCCGATTCAGCTTTTATAGATACTTCTCGCGGCAATGAAGATACTTATTCAGTAGTTGTTACCGGTTATTATAACAACGTGCCGTTTGTTTATAAATCCAGAGTATCGGCGCATCAGGATGTATTTTTCAAAAGTCCGGTAGTTGTAACAAAAACAGGATTTGTTAACGTAACAATTACAGTTGACCCGTATTCATGGTTTACAGCAAACGGGAAGATAGTTGATCCGGCTAACCCGGCAAACAGCGAGATTATAGACATGCAAATTAGACACTCTTTTAGGGAGGGTTTTGAAGATGATCATGAAGATGGACATTCCAATGTGAATCATAAATGAAACGATGACTGATACGACGAGCTAACACTCTCCCTAAATTATAGTCCCGCTTACCGCGGGACTTTTTTTATTCTAACATTCTTTATAGAAATTTACACAGCAAGTTCAAGTTCTCTAACTGCTGCTGCCCATTTACGAGCGGCTGTTATTAATATAGTGACTGCGCAAATCATTATTATTGCAGTAACCAAAAGATTTATTATTCCCTGAACCATAAATTCCGGGTTAAGCGCTTGAGGATAATAAATATTAATTATGTTTTCTAATCCAGCCGTTAAAGTTGTACCAAGAACAAAAATCATTGGTATGATAGTAACCCATGAATACTTGGCTTTACCATTATTAATTAAATAAGAAGTCCCGATTACGAGAGCTATCCCAGCCAGCAACTGGTTTGCAGTGCCAAACATCGGCCAGATTGTAGAGATGGAACCGGTATAAATAAAATATCCCCATGCAAAGACGACAGCCAAACTTGCAATAATATTTCCGGGCAGCCAATCTGTTCTTGCAAATGGTTTATAAAATTTTCCAAGCGATTCCTGCAAAACAAATCTTGCTATTCTTGTTCCGGCATCGACTGTAGTTAGAATGAAAAGTGCTTCAAACATAATTGCAAAATGATACCAGTAAGACATCAAGCTTTTCATTCCGGGGATTGCCGAAAATATTTGAGCCATTCCAACGGCAAGAGAAACAGCACCCCCGGTTCTTCCGGCAATCTTTTCTCCAACCTCCGCAGATAATGCTGATAAGGCAGATGTATTAAATCCCATTGCGTGCAATTGAGGAAGTAAACTCTGGAATTTATCTATTGGTACATTTATCTGAAAATAATCTAACGGGAACAAGCTTGATGCAGCAATTAAAGCAAGTATGCTTACAATACCTTCCGTAAGCATGGCTCCGACTGCGATTGATTTTATATGCGACTCGCTCATCAGCATCTTTGGAGTAGTACCGGAACTGACCACGGAATGGAAACCGGATATTGCGCCGCAGGCAATCGTTATAAATAGATAGGGAAATAATGTTCCGGGAATTACGGGTCCGCCGCCGTGAATGAAGCTTGTAAATGCAGGCATCTTTAAATCCGGTGCAACTATTATAATTCCAACAGCAAGAAGAGCAATAACGCCTATCTTCATAAATGAACTTAAATAATCTCTTGGAGAGAGTAATACCCAGACAGGTAATACCGAAGCTAAAAATCCGTAGGAAGCTAAGAGTATTGTTAAAGTATGATGATCGAAAGTAAACCAGGCGGCAAAGGGAGAGCCCGGAATATCCTTTCCGAAAATTACTGCGGCTGAAAGCAGAATGACTCCGAAGATAGTAGCCTCAACTATTTTGCCTTTGCGAATTTTAAACATCCAGAAACCCATAACAACTGCAATCGGAATAGTAGCTGCGATTGTAAATGTTCCCCATGAACTTTCAGCTAATGAATTTACAACAACCAAACCCAAGCCGGCTAAAGCAATTATTAAAATTATAAGCACGGCGATGCTTGTGGTAACGCTGCTTACTTTACCGATTTCATATTTGGCAATTTCGACAATTGATTTTCCATCATGTCTAACAGATGCAACTAAAATAATAAGATCATGTATAGCCCCGGCAAATACGGCTCCGAGCAGCATCCACATAAAACCGGGGAAGTATCCGAACTGTGTAGCAAGTACTGGTCCAACTAACGGACCGGCACCGGCAATGGCAGCAAAATGATGTCCGAACAAAACCCATTTATTCATAGGGTAATAATTTTGTCCGTCATATAATCTTTTTGCCGGAGTTTCATTGGAAGAATTTATTACGGCAACTTTAGCAACTATAAAGCCGTAATAAAATCGATATGCGATTGCGAAGAAGGCAAGGGCGATAAGGATTAGAGGCATCGCGTTCATAAATGTATCCCTTTACAAAATAAGTATTATAATGTATGACTTAAAATAAAGTTTATACTAACTTTTTCCAATATTAGCAGAAATATTTTTTTCAGTTAAGAAGAAAGTCAGAAACATCTTTGAAAAGCAAAATTCTGCTTAAGAATTTTTTATCAGCCGGATGAATTCCTAATTAAAGCCGATGCGATAAAGCACGAATTATCTTTTTCAATATGATTTATTTTGCTGAACCATTAATCAAATCTTATCTAAAAACTTTTTGGGATAGAACAAGTGTCTACTAAAGAAACTGCCGGCAGATTAATTGAGTTATGTGCAAAAGGAAAATTTTTAGAAGCGCAACATGAACTTTACGATGCGAATATCATTAGCATAGAGACGGACGGAAATAAAACTCAAGGTTCTTCAAGTATGAATGCAAAGGAACGGCACTTCCTTGACAGCATTGAAAAAATAAATTCTATTAATTTTTCAGAACCTTTAATTAGCGGCAATTTTTTCTCTTTAATTCTTAAAATGGAAGTTGATTTCAAAAACGGCGTTCATCAAAGTATTGAAGAGATTTGCGTTTACCAGGTTAAGAATGGAAAAATAATTTTTGAACAATTCTTCAGTTAAACTAACAACTTAAATATCGGAGAGTATTATGATTACAAAAGAAAATTTGTTGAAGTTATTAAGAAAAGAGTTTGCGACAACTTTGAAAGTAATGCAGGCTTTTCCGCCGGATAGGCTTGATTTTACTGCGCACGAACGTTCAAGTAATGCCGGAAAATTATTAACTACATTTGTTTTCGAGATGGCTCTAATTCAATCTTATAATTTCGGAAAGGAATTAGACAGATCGAAATTCTCAACGAAGCCGGATAGTCTGCAAAAACTGATATCCGATTTTGAAAAGGAATCTTCAAACGTAATTGGTGCGGTTGAGAAAATGCCGGAAAAAGATTTAAACAAGCAGATTGAATTTGCCGGTAGAAAGTTTGCCGCGGATGAATTCATGCTTATGATGCTCTTTGATCAAATTCATCACCGCGGACAAATGTCGGTTTACATCAGGATGACTGGAGGAAAAGTGCCTTCTATTTACGGTCCTTCTGCAGATGATCCTGGAACTAATTTATGATTTTAGATTAAACAAAATACCAATCCAATTTTTTTATCTTTAAATGGAAAATTGTAATTTAGGATCAACAAAAAGTTAAGCAGGCTGCTGGATAATTAAACATATAGATTACCGGCAGCCAAGCTTTGATTTGTTATACTTCCTAAATAAAACGTTAAAGGAGGAAGAAATGTATATTGGTCATTACGGCGCCGGGCTTGCAGGAGAATTGTTCTCCAAAAACAAAAACGGGAAGAGAATTTCTCTGGGGACTTTATTATTAGCTTCTCAATTTCTTGATCTTCTTTTTCCAATTCTAGTTTTAGCGGGAATTGAAAAACTTAAGATAGAACCAGGAAATACCGTACTTACTCCGTTAAATTTATTTTATTATCCTTTCTCGCACAGCTTTTTTGCCGCATTAGTCTGGGCGATATTATTCGGTACAGTTTATTTCTTGATAAGAAAAAATTTACGCGGATCTTTTTTGCTTGGCATACTGGTGATGAGTCATTGGTTCTTGGATTTCGTTACTCATAAACCTGATCTTCAAATAATTCCGTGGAGCGAATTTAGAGCAGGGCTTGGATTATGGAACCATCCTGTGGCGGCAATTATTTTGGAGTTAATTATATTTTTAGTGGGATTCTATTTTTATATCCAAGCCACAAAGGCAAAAAATATGCGGGGAATATTGGCAGCATGGAGCTTGTTCGTATTTCTTCTCTTGACCTATTCGGCTAATATTTTTGGCTCGGCGCCGCCTTCGGTAGAAATATTTGCATACGTTGGTATATTCCAAATTATAATTATTGCATGGGCATATTGGATAGACAGAAACAGAACTCAAATTATTCCTGAGTAAATTATTATAACGAAGTTCCGACTTTCAATCTCATATTAAAGAACAAAGTTATTACTCCGAATCTACCGTGCGTATCGTTTCCAAAAACTACAGATGGACCAAGAGCAAATGAACTGAATGCCCAGCTTTCTCCGATTCTTTGAACCATCAAATCAAATACATACTGCGGCTGTCTGACATCACTTTGTAAAAGTCCGTCAAAACGAAAATCAAATGTACTTCCGGCAATTGAAAGTTCTCTTCCCGTAAATCCGACATGAAGTTCATTTAAATATCGTGCAAAATAAACTTTTGCTCTTGTTGAACCTAAAACCTGCAGCGGATATCTGAATTCCCAATCGTAATAGGCGCCATCAATTACTTTAGCCGTGTAGCCCTTTACATTGTACCTGTGAAAGTAAGTGAGATTATCTGCGGTCGGCTTCAACAAAGATTTTAAATAACTAACTTCAAAAAAGTTGCCTAACGGAATTACATAACCGACTTGGATTCCTTCGGTAGCATAAAGATTATTCCAATTATTGTTGCGTTTCACTTGTGTAAATGCATCAACATTGCTGTAAAAGCCGCCGTAAAAGCCTAAGATATGAAAGTCGGCTTCTACAAAGTTAGTCTCAAGCGGACCCGAATACGGCGTGCCTAAGCCGAATGAAATTCCAATATCTTTTTTAATCGGGATACCAAAACGCTCACCGCCGAACATTTGGAGGAACGGATTTATATAACCGAGAGTTGATGAAATTTGATAGAGGCTTGGCGGCTTTAGTAAATCTTTAAATCGAATTTTACTTAGCACCCGCGTAAATACGCTGCCGAAGTTTATGTTCTCTTCCAAATTTATTTTAAATGGATAAGTTATAACTTTTGCCCTTGTTACCGGATCAAGCGCCAGGAAAGGGTATAAAGTCCCTTTGACAGAAATAGTTTGGTTATTCGGATCGCGCAAGTCTACAATGATTTCAGCCTTGGGATCGGGCGGCTGAATGAAAAGTTCTTTTTGAATTTTAATGAAAAGACTGTCATCTAAAGGCTCCATCTGGTAGTAAACTATTTTTTCGCCTTCTTCGGATTCCTGTGCAAAAGATTTGGTGAAAAATAAAAGCATCAATAAGCATGATGCAGCAATAACTAAATGTAAATTTAATTTCATTACTTCTTTCTTTTTAAAATGATCTTCTATCTTGAGAAGTCGGTAAAGTAGAATGAGTCGCCGGCAACTATATGAGCTTTTGAAATTTTATCTGCCGCAGTAAAAAAGAAATTGGCTTTATATCTTCCATCGGCATCCTTTAAATTTCCATACTTATCAACCCAGTCGTCGAACTGATCTTTATTGCCTGCAAGCTTTAGCGATACATAATAAACATAATTTCCGTTTTCGTCTTTGTAAGGACCGGAAACGGATATCGGACCGGTATGGGTTATCTTCAATTGATCGGGTCTTTGATACATTACGGTTACGTTAAATACGGTAACGTTTTGAAGGTCTTGAACGTAAATGTCCGATCCGCTCATTTTAGTTGTAACCTTATCGATCTTTATTTGCGGCGGTGTCATCGGTAGAACTTTTATTGTCTGCTTCTGCGAACCGTACTTGGCGATGACTTCGGTCTGTTCCGTTAAGTTAAATTTCTTTTGTTGCCCAGGAGGAATTACAACTATCGGACTATGCATATTCCGAGGATCATAAATTGAAGTAGGAACACTGCCGCTGTTCTTTGCCACATTCCAAGTGTATTGTAAAAAAGTTTGAGTTAATGAAATAGGCGACTGCAATATAGTTTGCTCTTTTGGTTGAGCAGGTTCTTTAACCGGAGCCTGTACAATTGGCGGCGGAGTGTAATTTATCTTCTCGGTAAGTGAAGCCATTTTCAAATTCATGCTTGCAATTTTTTCCTTCAACTGCATGTTCTCTTCAGCGACTTTTGGATTCACTTTTATTTCGAATTTCATTCCGTTGGCTTGCAGCGAGTCTATAAGTGTAACAAGAGAATCTCTCACACTCTTATCAACAACTTTATTCCTGGAAATTACTTTATCGAGATCCAAGTCAGCTCCTTTTAATGCAAGCACCGTAACAACGAAGATATAAAGCACCTGGTAAATTATAAATTTACTATCTTTATTTTTTCTGACCATCTTAAATCCTATTTTTTGACGACGATAGACTCAAGGCATTTTAAGCCGGCAACAGTTTTTTCATCACTTAATGATGCTGCAGCTTTTGAAATTGACTCGGCGATAGTTTTTAACTGCATTATCTTTTCACTGCTGACAGTCTCATTTAAATTGAATTTTTCTAAAATGATATTAAGAGTGGAGAAATTCTTACCTAATGAATTGCTTAAGGTTAATGTCTGTTCAAGGGCTGTATTTAAATTCTCAACCATAGTAATATTATCTACTGTAACGGCAGGAACTGAAAAACCTTCCTGGCGGTTTACCTTGCCAAGCAGATTCTTTGAGTATTCAATCTGAATTTTTGAGAAATATCTTTCCTTTAAATCTTTAACATGATTGACAACATTCTGGAATTCAACTCCAAGCTGATCCAGAACCGGCTCGAATAATTTACCTATTGCGAGTATGATTAATGCTTTTATTTCAAACGGAACTGATAAACCTAAAAAGACAGTTTCACCAAGTCTGATGCTGATCAAAAGAATTGCAGCTCCAATCAGCGGCAGTGCTGTTGATATGCTGTCGATAATACTTGTGTACGATGTTATTATACGGTCGATAGTTTCTGTAGCCGGTGTTCTTTGCACTTCAATTTTAAGTTTATCGTAAGCAAGTTTTGCAAGGAAAAGGAAAAATAAATATGTAATTACAGGAAGCCACCAAAAACTAAATGGAGTATAATCAGCATTTGCCGGCTGCCAAGAAGGGAAAATTGATCTTGCTATGTTGATCGTAACATTTCCGAGTATCGGTACTTTTGAGATATCAAGGAAAAAAGAAATGAATAAAGCTACCGCCGAAATTATTGCGGGCTTTATTATCAAAGTAAGTTTTATATCTTTTATTGAATTTCGGGTAAAGTCTTCTATTTCAGTCTCTAAACCGTTTTTGGAAAAAATATCCGACAGCATTGACGCTTTATTATTTTCAGAAGCTCTCTTTTTTTCTACAATCATTTCTTTTTCGATTTCATGCATAGCAAATCCTCACATAAATTGATTAATCATTCCGCTGGTATAGAAAAGATTACTTATTAAGCCAACATTTATGCCACAGATAAAATTCAAAAAAAATTATATGACTCTGTGAATGATAAATAAGGGCATGAAATATGAATTATTATATTTACAATGAAGTTACATTAGATTAGCTAGAAAAAAATTTAAGCATGGAAATTTATTGGGGCGAATTTTGTTATATATCACCAGGTAATATTTACCTAGTTAAATTTATGGGAAGAAAAAATTTCCTGATAGAGGAAACACAGAAATTAATTTGAGGAATTAAAAAATACCGGATACTTTTGGGTATCAAAAGTATCCGGCAGCGTTACTCTTTTATTTCTACCTATTAAAGTGTCTCATTCGATTGAACATCTGAGCATGCTTTCTTTGACCGAACATCATTCCCATTTGTTCACGTGCTATTTTTTGCTGATCCGGGGTCAGAATTTGATAAACATCCATCATGTGGTTTGCAACAGCAAGTGTGATGGCATCTCTATTCTTGTTAACCTTCTCAACAGCCGCAGTAACTTCAGCACGGCTTAAATTATCTTTAAGTCTTAATGCCTTCAGGTCAAGTCTGCTTTTTTGTAAATCTGCTCTTAAATCTATCATCTGTTTTTGGAAGCCGATCCTCAAATCAGCAATCTTTGCTTTCTGCTGATCAGTTAGATTTAGCTTTTTCATCAAATCCATTTTCCGCATCATCATACCGTTAGGACGTTGTTTCCCTCCCATCCTCATCGGTTGAGCATTAGTAAAAGCCACAAAAAGCAGCATAAATGATAATCCAAGCGCAAAAGACCAAATTGTTTTTTTCATTTTTTTCTCCATAGTTAATAAGTTGTGAATTTTGAAGTTTTGACATCAGCATATTAAGTTTGGTTTAATGAAAAATAATTAAACCGTAAAGCAGCATAATATGTCAAATTGTGCAAAGACTTATAGAAGATGACGGACGAAGCGAGCGATTTTGATCTTGTACATAAATTTGTAGATGGAGATGAAAGTTCTTTTAATAAGATCGTTCTTAGATATCAACAAAAGATATACTGGCATGCAAGAAGAATGACTGGTAATCACCTTGATGCCGATGAAATTGTTCAAGAAGTATTAATGGTGCTGTACGAAAAGCTTAAAGATTTCAAATTCCAGTCTTCTCTTTACACCTGGATATACAGAATAACCGCTACACGAAGCATTAATTATTTGAGGAGACGAAATCTTAGACAGGTATTTTCTTTTGAAGATAAAGGCGCAAGGTTAATTAAAAGTAAGGAAGATATTGTTTCGAATATTGAATCGAAAGAAAAGCTGGAGAAACTTGAATCTGTGTTGACAAAAATTCCGCCAAAGCAAAGAGAAGTTTTTTTATTGAGAAATTTTGAAGAACTAAGTTACGAGGAAATTTCCGAGATAACCGGAAAGAGCGTGGGAGGTTTGAAGGCAAATTATTTCCACGCATTAAAAAAAATAAAGAAGTTAA
>JAJYSI010000016.1:9407-17643 GCA_021793635.1 Bacteroidota bacterium | reverse complement strand
TTTTTTCGTTTCGAGAAGGCTTGTTATATTTTGCTTAAGTTTTTTATCCGATTTTAGTTTATGCTTTTCTAATTTCTTTTTTTCGTAGGCGTTAAAAATACTAAGTATAAAATCTGTAGGCTGATAAATATAATCCTCAATATTACCGGGATACTTAGTCCCATACCAGAATGCGCCGGCTTTAATCAAATTATTTGCAAAGTTATAATCTGTAATATTAATCGTCATTTTTGTTATAACGATTATTTGGATGAAAGGATCTTGTTCTTTGATTTTAATAATTAATTCTTCCCCTTTAAGACCGCCTGATATTTGATAGTCTAAAATTACAACGTCATATTTATCGGGGTTTTTGGAAATTAAATCAATTGCAGCCATTCCGTTCGAAACAACATCCAAAACCTTTAAGTTGGTTTCATAATAATTTATCGTTTTCCTAATTCTACGCGCGTCAAAATCCTCATCTTCAACTAACAAAATATTTATCTGATTATTATTAAGCATTACGTCCTCGGTCTAAATTTTTAATCTTTATAATGAACTTGCAGCCGGCGGCATCAACATTTTCCGCATCCAAATCCCAACCGCATCTTCCGACAGCCATTTGGTAAGCAATAAAACAACCGTAACCTGAGTTTACTCCTTCATTAATTTTTGTAGATTTGTTTTCTAAAAATATCTTTTTTATTCCACTTTCACTAATCGTTAGTAAGTCATTAACGATACCTACACCGTCGTCGGAAATTGTTACAACAGATAAATTATTTTCTTCATCATACTTTGTCGAGATGACAATTCGAATCCGCTTCTTATTACCATGGTCAATGCTATTTTGTATTAAAGGTTCGAGTATTTCCCAAACCACAAACTCGTTTACATGAACCAAAGGAAGAGAATCGTCAAGGTCAAGGTCGAAGGTAAACATATCGTTCTTGCTTGAAATTCTTAAAAACACATGCTCGATAATAAATTTTATAACCTTGTTAATATCTGTGTGAAACATAGGGTTTACTATCGTATTGATTTCCTGATCAAACCATTTCATGTCATATATAATTCTTGAAATAAAATTAGAATAGGTAATAACACGATCTTTAATTTCAGTCAGATTATCCGGACTGAGCTTTCGCACATCATCCTTAATAAAACCCATAATTTTTTCTGCTTTATGGTGAGTGTGATATATGCGTTTTGTGAACAATGATTCTTTTTCAAATCTAATTTCTCTTTTAAAATTTTCTTTATGTTCTTCAAATAATCTTTCTTGCACTTCGTTTCTTTCTTTTACAGCTTGCGAAGAGACAAAGAAGATTGCTATTAACCCGAAGAAAATTAATGATGAATAGATTAAAGAAACTTTATCAAAGTTTACGCGGATTTCATCAGTTAGGAATGAAAAATCAGGAGCAATTTTTAAATACATTACTCCAAGATATTCCCCATCGGGAACAAATGGGACAAGTATATTAAAGACTTTCTTGTTTTCAAGCGTGCTATAGATTACTTCGGAAGATTTAATCTGATCTTTAACGGATAAGAACAGATTTACTGCATTAACGTGAGGACCGTTATTATTAACATCATACGGTGGAAGTTTCCCCTTCAAATAAAGGTCAAGTTTTTGTCCGCTATCGATAACATATAATCTTCTGTTTTTTATAAGAATTAGAAAAATATCTCGCACGTTCCTTTGTATTAACTGTTGTTTGAATATTACATTAAATGAATAAATTATTTTTGTGTCGTCAAATTGACGGACAGACCTGTCTAAAAACAAATTTTCAAAAAACAGTTCCATACTTGTAGAAGTAACGATGGCAAGCCGCTCTGCGGAATAACGTTTATACCAATCTTGAGTTTGGGATAGGAAGTCATTAAGGGATGACTTTTGGACAAATACCATTACTATTTGAAAAATGATTAGGACTGTAAAAAAAATTGTAATGTGTTTAATTTCGAAACGATATTTTGAGAATTTATTGATTACTTTTCTTTTAAACATTTGTCAACTTCAAAATTATTTTAGAATTATTTTATCTAATTGAATTGCTTTGGTACATTTCTCCAAAGCATCTTTAACAGATAATTTATAACTTAACGCCCTATTAAAATAATAAGACATAATTTTTGAGTATTTTGTGTACTCTTCATTTGCGGGACGGTGCAATCCGGACATTAAGTATTTCTTGTAGTCGTATACATTAGAATTATTACTCTCGAAAGTAGAATCACGGTAAAATTCTTTTAAGACAGGATAATATGCACTTTTTTTATAGAAAATTTCCTGGGATTGTTTTTTTAGAAGAAACTTGACAAAATCAACCGCTTCTTTTTTATTATCTGAAAATTTTGAGACCATAAGATCCCACCCGCCTAAAATTGAGGTGGACTTACCGCCCTCAAAATGAGGGACTGGCGCCTTTCTTAAATCATTTTGTTTGCTCAAATCGTAGGGAGTGTCCTTAAAGTCTTTATCATAACTGTTCCATCCCCAAAGGAATAATCCATTATTTTTTATAAAATATTCGTAGCTTGGGACCTCTGTAAATTGCGTTATTTGCGAGGGCGACATCTTATATTTATTAATAAGATCATGAAATAATTGTAACGTTTTTTCAGCTTCCGGTGTTTCAAAGTTAAAACCGTTTTGTTCGAAATAATTTTGTTTTAAACTTAAAAGCTGCTCATCAAATGCACAGATTAACCCCTCATAATCAGCCCCCGGGAAAATATAAAACGGATTTTTAACGTTTAATTTTTTGTCGAGGCTTATAAATTCATCCCAGGTTAGACCGTCTTGAACTTTCTTAATAATCTGATCACCGTTCTTCATTTTTTCCAATAAATCTTTACGATAATACATAACTGATTGAACCATGTATAATGGAGCCGCTACCATTTCACCGTCAAAATAGCACGATTCCATAGCTTCACTTAGAATTTTATTTTTTTCTGGTTCCGGAAAATATTTATCTAATGGTTCACACCATTTAGCGAATCTCTGCACCCAGATTATATCAACTGCAAAAATATCAATACCATCTCCCAATCCTCTGAGCGAGCGAGCTACAATTTCTTTTCTTTCATTTGTACTAAAATCATCATTTGGAAAATCGACCGGCACAACTTCCACTTTACCGGCGTTCAATTTATTATATTCGGCAATTAATATTTTGTGAGCTGTAGTCATTCGGTCGGCAAAATATATTTTTTTTATTTTTTGGACAGGATAATTATACTCAAAAAAATAAATCCCTAAATACATTATTGCCATAACTATTAGGAATATGAATGCCCATCGCTGATTTAATTTTATTTTCATAATTGATTAAACTATATCGAAAAATTGTTCTAAACTAATGTAAAATAATATAAAAACATAATTATATATAAAAACAAAAGCACCGCATTATTTCAAAAAAAAGCCGGAAACTCTTAGGCTTCCGGCTTTTACAAGTATTTATTTCTTAAACCTTATTTACTAGTTTCATTTTCATTTATTTTCTAATCTACATTGTATAAACTAAAAATAAGATTTAATTTATTTACTCTCACTTACTAAAAATATGTTTTTGAATTTAGTTATTTCAATAACATCATTTTTTTGTAAGTCTGGAAATCACCTGCTTTCATTCCGTAGAAATAAACACCCGAAGCTAGATTACTTGCATTAAATTGAACTGAATGAGCTCCTGCATTCATAAAACCATTAACAAGAGTAGCAACTTTTTGGCCTAAGATATTAAAGATTTGTAACTCTACGTGTGAACCTTTTGCCAATGAAAATTCAATAATTGTTGATGGATTGAACGGGTTCGGGTAATTTTGTTGAAGTGCATAAGATGACGGTTGATTTTGAACATTTTTTATTCCGGTAACCATTTCTGAAACTAACTGAACATAATCCAAATTGACATTTCCAGAGCCTACTATAAAAGTATGAGTACCTTGAGTTAAGTTAAATGAATTAGTTAGAAGTGTTAGTGCTGTTGAGTCTGTGTTGCTTGTAAAATCAAGGCTTGAAAGCACAGTTGCACCGTCAACTTTTACACTGCCGTTTGCTGGCCCGGCAGCATTCTGATATGACATAGAAAGTCTATAGATACCGTCAGCAGGTACATTTATGGTAAACTGATCAGTACCGCTTGTTCCCATGTTAACATACTTAAATCCTGATGCTACCCATTTAACTCCAACGGCGCCCGCTTTAACCAAAACAGGAACTGCATCGGGAGCTTTGAGCTTTAATGTATCGGTTCCGCCATGCAGAACAACATCAATCTCTGCAAATTGAACTTCTCCCCATCCGCCGCCGGTAACTCCAATTGTATTTGAACCAGCAGCCAATGTAAATAGACTTGCTTGGGTAGTTAAAACTGAGTCAGCAGTAATAGGTACCCAAATCCATGCGTTATTTGGTTGCCCAATAGCTGGACCGAGTAATGGATCAAATACAAACTGTCCCCAGCCATGTGCTTTATCAACAAAAGTAGCGCCGTTTATGGCAAGAACAGGTCCGCTCTGACCACGACCGGTTTCATTAACTAACCATCTTGTATCATATTGCCCTGGAGTAGTTACGTTGAATGTCCAGGTAAGTGAGCCGGCACCTGTGTAATCGTAATAAGTAAGTCCTTGAACTGCCGCAACTGCAGCACTTCCACCGACTGTACCGGATTCAGCTTCCGCTGTTGTATCCACTGTAAATACTCTTTTACCGCCGGGGATATTTTCAATTTTAGCAATGTTGGCTGCTTTATTAGCTTCCCATAGTTTTAGTTGAGTTGGGAACCAATTAAGATCGCCAAGTGGAAGACCATCTGTCCCTGCAGTCATTAATGTTTGGTCAGTGTATGTGAAATTTTCTTTAATAGGCCACGATGGCGCTGTCCAAAGAGTATCACCTGTACTTGGATCAGTTTGCATATTATAGACCCACCATGGAGCCGGAGAAATACCTGCCCGTACATCCTGTATAAAAGAAATCATTTTGGGATAGTTTGTTGTATCAAAGTTCGCAAATTTAGGAACTGATGTTAACCAGGATGTATCCTGGATTACCATTTGTCCGCCATTTGCAGGACTGTAGGTAGTAAAGAATGAATCAATAACTGCATTAATATAAGGCTGAACTCTAACTGTATCAGCCCATGCATTCCTAAATGATTGAGCTAGAAAAGCTGCCGAATTGGAAAAAGCGATTCTACGCCCAAGATCCGGTCCGTATGAAGAAGGCAAACCTGCGAAACTGAACATTCCGCTTGTATATGCTCTTGGATCACGACTTGGATTTAATGTAAGCGAATAGTCGTTATATCCTTCTCCGTCAAAGAATGTATTTATATACAAATTATTTACAAAGTAGGCTGTTCGAAGCCAGGTAGTAGTGTTTATACCGCGGCCAATATTTACTAATGTGTTATGGTCAAAACGGACATAATTTGCTGCACCGCCTTCAATCTGAATAGCCGTAAATCCGACATTATAGAAAGTACAATTTTCAACAATAACAGAATCTTCATCAGCCCAAATGGAAATTCCTCGGCCGGTCCATTGTTGTGTAATAGGTCTTTCGACTAAATTACGGAATATACAGTTAGTGAAAGATATTTCATTATTTTTGCCGTTCCAGGCAGCGACTGCAAAGTTTGAACGTTCAAAAATACAACTATCAAATGCTACATGAAGATTATTCGCCTCAAACTCTATCGGCTGATAATAAGTTTGTACACCATTATTATCCGATTCAATTACGTAGATGTTTTTCATATAGACATCACCGTATCCCAAAATGATATGCCCGTCAACTGAACCATCTCCTCTAGCAACCATCTGAAGTGTAGGAGGGTTGCCATAAATATCAGTAGGGTCTGGAGATTGTCCGACAAACCTTAGTGCATAACCATTGTTTTGAAAATGTTCAGTATTCCAATAGACTCCGCCTTTTTGAAGTAAATAAACACGGTTTAGGTCTAATCTGGCTCCGCTAGCATTTGTATCGCCCATTACTGCATTGTAAAGTGCGTTAGTAAGCGGAATTCCGGAACCGGGTGTAGTTTCCCAGGAGACAAGTAATGTATCGCCTGTTTGTGCACTCACCTGCGACATCCATCCAAAGATGAATACTAGCAAGAGAGTTACCAGAAAGAATGAGTACTTGAGTTTCATAAGTAATCCTCCGATTATTTTGTGATGATTTATATTAAGTTAGTTAGTGAATTTGCATTCATAGAAACATAAATCTTATAAATTATATCGAACACCGAAATCCATTGAAAAACCATAATACTCCTCGTAAGCCGGATTAGAAAGTGTAAATCCTGTAAAGTTTCTATCAGGTCTTGCGTTTATATTATTTAGGTTGACAAACAGCTGAATATTTGATTGAATCTTTTGCTGAAGTGTAAGATCCCATCGTTCATACGGACCGGTATATGAGCTTAAAATAGGGCTCGGATATGATCCCGAATACCCTATGCCTGTTAGCTTATCGGCTTGATATAGATAAGACAGACGAATTGAAAAACCACCCAAATCATATCCCAATGTAACATTGGCAATATTAGCCGGTTGGTCAGGCATACGCGTTGTAATCTGCCTTTTGACGTAAGCATAATGATAGCTCAATCTTGGAGCACGGCCGGTAATTGTAGTAATAAGGCTATCGTACTGCAATTGCATACGGGAAAATATATGTGTGTAATTAACATTCAACACGAGTCCCTGGAAAATTGAAGGCAAATACCAAAAGTGAGTCTGCCAGTCTATTTCGAAACCGGAGTACTCTGCCGGGTTAGGGTTATTCATATAAGTACTAATCTGAGGAGCAGAACTTCCATACCAGCTTGGTGGAATATTAAGTCCCGGAGGCGGAGTTAAACCTGGGCTAAGCTTATAAGCGGCGTAAAATATCAGATCACTAATTTTTTTATAAAAACCATCTACAGATAAATAACCGACATAGTTTTGATATACGGATATTTGAGCATCATAGTTTATTGCTCGCGATGTATGCAGGTCTGAATTAGCCGCAGTAATTTGACTTTGGTCGGAAGTAATATATGTAATTGGGGCATATTGAATATAATCAGGATGCGCTAACGTTTCGGTTCTTGCAAGTTTAATTTGAAGCCAATCTGTCGGTTTGGCAATTAAGTTTACCATCGGCAACCAAAATGAATTATTACGTACGGTTGTAAAATAAGTTAAGTCGGCGGGCGGCCCTTCCTGATTACTTATTGTAATTTGTCTGTACCTTTCTCCGTTGTATACAGTATGTTCACCTTCCCATCGCACACCCGGAATTAATGTTATATATTTCGTAATGTTGAATTCACCCATCACATAAGCAGCCTGATAATTTTCACTACCGCTATAATCATGTCCCAATGTTCCTACTGAATAGGTAAGCCATTGCCTGCTTGATTTAAGCGCATCTGTCAAATTATTCATCATCGATTGGCTTAAAATAAATCCCAGCGGATAATTCCCGTTTAGAAAGTTTGACCGGTTCTCATTAACTAAAAACTGAGTGATAGGCAATCCTCCGTACTTCGATGCAAGAGCGCTTATATTATATTGAGGATACGCTGCGTCTAGAATTGAAAGTTGGGGATTAGCTGCGCTGGTATTCCCATAATTCAATCCATTCTCACCTACCTGGCTTTGGTTATTTGACCTGTCTATCCAATGGAATTTTGCGCCGGTTTTAAAATATCCGTCTATTTGATTGCTTAATCTAAATGGCATTTGGATGTTTAGATTTGTCGATGTATGATTTTCCATTACTCTCGTACCGTACACATACATATTAGCCAATTGTGTTTTATTTGTATCAATCACTGCAATCTTTGGAATATCTGTAAGGGGAGTGCTTGGCGTAATAGCTGTTGTTGGGAATGCCCCTGATTCTTGATCAAACTGCCAGACGCGGTCATTTGGAGTATTGCTAAATGATCCCGATTTTGATACGGAGAAATCATACTTAATCCAGCTAAAATCCTGTTTCACACCTAAGGCGCTAGTAAAAATGTTGGTTAAACCACCGGTCTGTTCCAATTGATAAAAATGACGATTGGTGTTGTAAGATGCATCAGGTGTCCACATATCATTTATATTATAGAGCCCACTCCAGTTGAGTTGGTTAAAGAAACCGTTAGCAGTAACTTTGCCGTTGGGGATTATATAATCGAGTAAAAGACTTGCTCCTGCTCTTTTTCTATTTACCTTCTCTTCT
>JAJYSI010000016.1:0-9397 GCA_021793635.1 Bacteroidota bacterium | reverse complement strand
CTCTTAGCATCAACTCTGAAGATACAATTTCAGTTGTGCTTTGAGTATTTCCAACTCCGACATAGTTTCCCTGCAATTTATCTGCGCTACGGTCATAGTTATCAGTATTTAAATTAGCGATAATACCGAGTCGATTATCAAAAAAACGATTACTTGCACTAATATTAAAATTATAATTGCCATAATATTTTTGAAGTTGATTATACCCTCCCTGAGCGGAAGCATTAAATACAAGACTATCAGGGGCATCTTTCAATCTAAGGTCTACTGTACCTCCAAGTACGTCAGCATCCATATCTGGAGTAACTACTTTTTTCACTACAATACCATCTAACATATTTGAAGAAATAAGCGAAAGGTCCACGCTTCGGTCGTTAGAACCTGTTCCGGGAATTGTCACTCCATTTACTGTGATTAAGCTGTATTTAGGATCCAAACCGCGAATTTCAACTTTATTTGCTTCTCCGCCTGATCTTTGTAATGAGATGCCGGGTAAACGTCCGATTGACTCCGCTGCATTAACGTCAGGCAGTTCTTTTATGCGGTCTTTAGAAACAACATTTTCGATCGTGTTAGAAGAAAGTTGTTGGTTAATAGCAGAGAGTTGTCCTTGAGCTTGAGCAGTAACAACAACGGTTTTACCTGTTATCGATTTCGCTTCTAAATAAAAATTCTTTTCTAATGTTTTCCCTTCTTCGATAGTAATTTGTTCATGAATTGTATTATAACCAATGTAAGAAATATCTAACTGATGAGTTCCAACTGGAACATTGTATATAACATAATTGCCGTATAGATCTGTTGCCGCTCCGATGCTTGTATTTTTGATTATGAGATTTGCGCCAACTAATTCCTCTTTTGTTTGCTTATCGTATACCTTTCCTTTTATCATCCCTGTACCTGCAGCCGGTAATTGCCCTGCTGAAATAAAGGAAAAAAATATGAGGAGGAATATTTTTTTAGTTATTAAATAGTATCGCTTTTGTTGCATACAACTTCTCCGTTGAATTATTTATTTATTGTTAGCTAAATCAAAAATCTATTAAATCATTTTAGTAAAATCATTTTTTTGGAATCAATATAACTGCCGGCGGAAATTCTATAAACATACATTCCGCTCGCGAGATTATTTGCATTAAAATTGAGAGTGTACTCTCCCGCAGATTCATTAGTATTAACCAGTGTAGCAACTTCCTTTCCCAAAATATCATAAACTTTTATTACCACTTTTGATTGTTTAGGCAAATCATATTTAATCATGGTAGAAGGATTAAACGGATTCGGGTAATTATTGTAAAGCTTGAATTCCTTTGGCAAATTACTATCAGAATTTTTCACAACGGTTAATTGATTTTGCTGAGTAATCCCATAAAAAGTGAGATTATCGAAAAATAATTTGCCCGACCAAATCGAATTACTAGGCCCTGCTATTTGAACGCCGATATTAATTTGCTTGGTAGGATCAACTGAACCGGTGTTGACAAGAGAATTTAAATTCATCCAAATTGTATTCCATTGTCCCGCAGTTAATTGCGAGTTTAAAAAATTGTCTGATTGAATCAAACCGGATGAATTAATAACTCCCGCGCCGGTAAGAGTAAATTGAATATCTGAGCCGGAAGGCATTACTGCAGGAACATAAATATCAAAAGATGCTTTAGATGCATACTTACTTGTCGCATCCATAATTGAAATGCCGTTCCTAAATGCGGCAAATTTACTCGGCGTTTTAGAAAAATCTATATCTCCTTCCATTACGTAACTATTATTACCGGTTGTTTGATCTAAAACTCTCGAAATAGTACCTTCAGCATAACTTGGGACTGCAAACCCTTGTAATCCATTAACATTATTCTCAAAGTTTGCCGCAATCCATTCGGGCGGAAGTGTAACTGTGCTATTAATAAATTCAACTTTATCTACATATACAGATCCCTTCCAGGTTTTGGGGGCATCAACTTGTAGCCCAAATTTACCAAGAGGATATTTTGTCCCGTTAAATAGACCGAGATAGGAACCCAATGAAACCGTATCAAGGATTGTTGCTTGAGACATATCAAAATAAACCGGATACCATGCATTTTTAATGATATCTTTTCCGTAGTAGCTCCTTATACCGGCTGGCTGCGGCCACGACCAATTACTATTGTCTTGGGCAAATACTTGAAGATAAGCGCTGTCAGGGAAAGTAGAATCTACAAATACCCAAAACACTAAGAAACTTTGTTTCGTTGCGTTATACCCATTGACAGGCTGTATTCCTAATGCTGTTCCGCCTGTTTTATTAGTCCCGTCAAATAGTTTAAATTGTAAAACTCCGGTGCTATCTCCGATTGGACCGGAAATTTGAGTAATTGAATCTTTCCACCCGTTATTCCATTGTTCGCTAAATCCATTTACTTCTAATTTAAAATCTGTGAATAGCGTTGGTTGTGACCCTATTAATGAAACATTATCAAAATAGACATCACCTTTCCACATAGTAGAAGTACAATGATTATTATTCCATTTTATTCCAAAGTCTCCGATTTGATGAGATGAAAGATCATTTTTTTGAGGATTTGAAATACTTGAATCTGTTAAAGGAAAAGAAAGAGGAAACCACACATCCTTCGGAATATCTATTGCATAATAGTCTAATTCAGCAGTACCCCAACTTGCAGTAGATTGCATCCATAAGACAAACACAAGGCTATCAGGGATAGTGCTATTCCTTGGAATGTATATCCAATAAGAAAGCTGTTGAGCTCCATTTAAGCTCATCTTCTGGTTTGCAAGACCAATTGAATTTATATCGTTCATCCCTTTCAAATCAAAACGTACATCCATAACACCGACACTTTTTCCGGTTGGGTCAGGCGTTTGAAAAATACTATCGGTAATTGTTCCAATATTTTCGTTTTTAAAAATTCCAATGCTTCCGGAATTATCAAAATTCTCTAACACCTGAGCAGTTGTGAATTTTGATAACAATAGGAAAAACGGAATCAAATAAAAGGAATTCCGAATAACTCCTCTAGCAAATAGTATATTTAATTTGTAATTAGTAAAAGTAAAAAAAATAGATTTTTCCATAAGTTTGTTTTGAAAAGAATCATTTTAAATTATCATTATCATAAACATTAAATATGCAATTTTGTACCATAAGTCACTTATCTCTTTTTCTTAAAGAGTTCACAAATAATGCCAAAGATTTAATTTAACTAAAGTTTAACTTCCTTCAATAAATAGATGGAAAATCATAATATATTCATATAATATCTTTTATTTTATTGATAAAATTTATAAATAAGATAATGAAAACGATGCGATTAAATTAGATGAGATTAGCATTACTTAAAGAAAATAAAATTCTGTTAATAATTTAGATTGAAGCACTAAAGATTGGCTCTGAGAAGAATAGAAGTACCTAGCACGGTAAGCAGTATTGGAAGATGGTCGATGGAAGATTGGTTCCATTTCCATCGACGGTTAATCATAGACTCCTTTTCATTTATTTTTTTGGAACTAGCTTTTTTAGAGACATTTTAAAAAAGGAATGATGAAATGGTGGAATAATGGAAAATCCCTCTCAATTCAATTATTCCCCATTACCCTATCACTCCCTTCCTCCATCACTCCATTTTTTGAAGAGATAAGTAACGTCGGCTATTTAGTACTATCGTGCACAACAATTTCTCCTTTTGCTGCTTCTTCAAAAAATTTTCCACTATCTGTTAATTTAAATGTTTTCCATGATTCGATCATATTTGGAGTCCATTGAGGATCAAAGGCCCACCAAATCCAGCTAATACCTTTTCCTTCAAGATAATTAATTATTGCTTTTCCGTAAGCTCCATTAGCTTTAATGCTACCATCACCTAAAGTAAAGCCAATTTCAGTGGCAATAACCGGATATTTGTTTGCTGCAAATCCAAAATCTTCTTCCCATTTCGGTTCATAAGGAGGAGTGCGCTTGTGAGGATAAGGATGAGTAACATATGCTATTCCTTCCGCATTTACAGGATCGTAATTTAGCGGGGTTAGGTCATAAGCCCAATCGAATCCCGCTACTAATGGAACGCTATGGTTATCGTAAGCTCTGATTAATTTGATAAGGTCTTCATTAATTATTCTCCATTTATCCCACGAAACGTTTCCGAGCTTTCCGCGGTAATCTGTGGGTTCATTAAAAAGTTCGAGAAAAGCCACGGTATTGTTTCCGCTAAAGTGTTCTGCAATAGTCCGCCAGAAATTAAATGTTTCCGCTTTTGAAGTATTATACATTGGGTCTTGGAATAAATCTTCTTCCAGATTTCCTATTGAATGCCAATCGATATCTACGTATAAACTTTCTGCTGTACACCATTCTACCGCTTGATCGAGTAGCTTAAGATATTTTACGGGGGTTCTTTCACGCCAGGCTATCGGATGTACAGGAATACGCACCAGCATTGCTCCGAGTTTTTTTATTCTTACAAACAATTCTTTATTCCATTGCCCTTGATGTTGAATCTTATCCGGGTCTGCAATAGAAAGCCCGCGAAACAAAATCGTATCTCCTATAGAGTTGATAAATCTGTTTCCTTTAACGCTTATTTCCGGAAGTAATTTGGAGTCTTCCTTTTTTTTAAGTTCGCCTGGAAATCTTTCATTCCACCACTGATGATATTTTAACGAATCCTTCTTAGGATATTGAGGAAAGATTGTCAAACAGAAGACAAACAAAACTGAAAATAATACAAAAAGAACTAAATAATGTTTATTCATAAAATGACCTTTGTTATAATTTTATATCAATAATAACATGCTTGGGATTTTCATTAACAGGGATATTAATAAACAGCATACCGTTTGCATAATTATAAAGATGATCTTTACCGTCTACTGTAACCGATACTGGCTTTTTCCTTATAAAAGCTGCAAATTCTCCTCCTTCATAAATTGTGGCAGTTACTTCATTAAGAGATACTTTTGAATTTAAAACTGCAGCTGGGGCATTGTATTTATTTACCAGCCCTATAACTCCACTGCCGTTAGACATCGGGATGATATAATAAAGTCTATATGGTATCTTATCAATCGAGAAATGAATTGTTTGGTTCCTGTCGGCAACCATAAATTCCTTTCTGAAATATTCATAAATGCCGAATTGTTTTCCCTTGATTGAATGTACATCCATAGGTTTAAAACTTCCTACACCACTTTCGCTATTTGAGACATTCCAAATCCCAAGCAAGCCGACATTTCCATCCATAGAAAATGCTTTAAATAATTTTGAGCCTGGAATATTGAACAAGCAATCTTCAGTAGGCAATAGTGGATCGCTTGCACGAAGGATCGTTCCGTCGCTGTATACAAGAGGAAACAATACCTTAAAGTTATGTTCGTTAATTTTATCGGTTATATAAATTGGTCCGTCGTTAATTGCTCGCGCAATAGCGTGAAATGTACCATTCGGACTGATTGATTCAAACATATCAAAATCGGGATAAACCATCTGTGAGAAATAAAGAGAATTAAATGCAGCCTGCATTATGTGCCCGGCGGCTTTTCCCATGACGAATTTATATGTTTGAGCTGTATCGTACGCAGGGTAGTAATCATCCTCCGCGCGTGCAACGGCAGCGCTGCCGAAATTCAGATAAGCATCGGGAGTCATATCCATACAGTTAATAATCGTATTGTTAAAATTTTTGACAACAGCAGCGTTTAATGCTTCATGATATTTTTCCGCTCCGTCAAATATCGGGAAATTATTTACGGACATCCGTTCGGTCACTAATTGATTATCTATTTTAACAAAGGAGAAGCCTTGGTCTTTTAGGTAGCCGTAAAAATCATCATAAAATTCATTCAATGGTTTTGAATCTGGCGAAATAAAAAAGCATTCCCGTATTTCTGATTTCGGCATATCGGGTCTGACTTTTTCTTTCCATGAAATTAAATCGTTTTTATAATCCTTTCCTAGTTCTGAATTTGGATTTATCCCCTGCCAATAACCATTCAGTGTGCTCCAAACTCCTATATTATCAATGCCGTAATCGCTTTTTAATTTCTTAATTACCGGGACAAATCCATTTGGAAATTTTTCCTTATTCGGGTGAAATGAATTTAATTTTGAATCAGTATTATCTAACCATCCGTCATCAACAATAAACCACTTTATAGGAAAATTTCCTTTCTTAAAACTTTCAGCAGAGTTAATTAGCAGACTATCATCTAGGTCTTTCCCCTCATTGGAAGCATTCCAGCTGCACCATCCAATCCTGTTAAATATTTTAGGAAAGGTTTTATTTGTGCGCAAATCTTCTTCCTTGCCTATTGATTCCAATCCTTCTTTATAAAGTGATGCAAAAAGTTTATACGGATCTTTCCCGAAACCAATAGCCATTTGGGGAATATTTTCTTTATCCATATTGTTAAAATAACTGACGGATTTAGCGCCGAACTTTCCTTTTTCCTGTCCCAGGGTTGTCCTGTAACCCTGGCCTGAAAGAGGCATAGCAGCGCCGTATAAACTATCTGAATATTGCCAATAGAAAAATTGAATATCATCATTTTCCATTTGCTTAATATTTTTTATAGCGATTTGTTTTGTCCATGAATTCCAGGGTTTGTATCTCCAAAAGGTCATTCCCTTTATAAGTCCCGGGATTTGATTAAAGAAGAATCCGAGAAAACTTTCCCCGTCGGTTGATTCATTTTTATTCGGAGAAATAAATAATGAAATTACTTCAACTGAATCGTTTCCATTCACGGTTAGACTTACCGGCTTTTTGCTCGTCTGAAATAAAAATTGGTTTTCAGCTTCTTTAATATTTTTGATTGATAAATTCTTTCCTTCAAAAACAGGATGACCGCCTGAAAGCCTAACTTTGCCTTCATAAGTGATATTAATTTCTTTACCTGACCGGATTAACAAAATTTTTGATGAAGTTTCTTTCTGTTGGCTAAACAGAACGGATGTCAAAGCCAGCAAGAAAATAAAAAGATAAAATTTTGATAACATTTTTTTTCCTAAAATTATTGATATTAAAAATTACTCCAGTTGTCGGTTCTAAAGCTTGACGCCGGAAGTCCTTCTTTACTGAACAAATTTCCATCAACCCAATTTGTCCAGCCGTATCTAACTGCAACCGGGTTATCTATTTTGCTGCTAAATACGATAAGTTTTGTCCCCTCAATTTTAGCTTCGGCGGGAACAAATTTTTTATCTGCACCTGCAATCATAAAATTAGAAAGTCCTTGTTGAGGCTTTAATATCAATCCTTTCCCGGCATAATCAAAGGAAATGATTATTCTATTTTTTTCAATCTTCATTGATTTGTAAACCGGTCCTGAATAAAAAACATTTTTATGATAGTTTTTTGCGAGTGCCCAAAGAGCAAGTCGTTTTCCGACATCTTGTTTATCAGGCGGATGAATTGTTGTAGCGCTTCCTATGTCAAGTAATACCGCCATACCTGTGTTCGGAACTGATAAGGTCAGTCGCTGAGCATCACGGATCATGTATGATTTCGAATTATCGCCGTAGGACCAAGGAGCAATTTGAACGTAATAAAATGGAATGTTTCCCTCTCCCCAATTGGCTCGCCAATTTTTTATTAACAGCGGGAATAAATATTTATAATTGTTATAATCATCCGGCAAATCGGAATTAGATTCACCTTGATACCAAAGTACTCCTTTGATGAAGTATGGAATTACAGGAGCAATCATTCCGTTGTAAAGCATTGTCGGAGTGTTTGGCCCAAAAGACACAGTCGATTTTGGTCGAAAGTCGAATTCCTCTCCTTTAATTTTATAGACATAGAATTTGTCGTTAATATATTCTGCGACAGGCAGGTATTTCCAATCGCCGGCAATAGAAATATTCTCAATATTGTTTTTAGATTCTCCGGTAGAATCTTTTAGAAGAATTTGCATTTTAACATTATCGCCCCAAATTCCGCCGCCCCCGCCGTTATCAAGAACTCTCACAGCCAAAGTTAAAACTGTATCATTTACTATTGTTTTTGGTATGTTGTAAATGCGCGGAGTTTGCCAGTACCCTGCTTGCTCTGTAGCACCGACTTCAACTCCATTTACATAAGAACGGTCCATATCGTCAACCGGACCTAATTCTAAAACCAAATCTTTATTTAACCAACTTTTGGGTATCTCTAATTTTTTCCTAAACCAAACTACGCCGTCAAAATCTCCGACTTCGGTGGATTCCCAATATACCGGTAATTTCATTGTGCGCCAATTGCTATCGTCAAAGTCCGGTTTTGAACAAAGGCTGTCGCCAAACTCCAAATTTTCCCATTTATGTAATGCGTCTTTTGCACTAATATCGATTGCTGGGTGGTTATAAATCCAGTCATTTAATTTATTTACTTCACCTGAAACCTCTGACATTTTATTTACAATGCTATCATATTCAGGAATTTGCTGTAAGAATTTTCCACTAATCCAGGGTTGAATTTTAGTACCGCCCCAGCTTGAAAAAATTAATCCGATCGGAACATTTAATTCCTTATATAATTTTCGTCCAAAAAAATAAGCGGCGGCGCTAAATTTTGCGGCAGTCTGCGGGTTGCATTCAGACCATTTACCGGTGCAGTTGAATTCCGGTTTATCGGAATATGCTCTTGGGACTGTAAACAATCTTATTTCCGGATAATTAGCCTCTTTAATTTCTTCGGCAGAATTTTGAATTGGATTTTCCGGAGGCCAGCCTTCAAGCGGAATTTCCATGTTAGATTGCCCTGAGCAAAACCAAACTTCTCCAAGCATTACATTTTTATATTCGATAGTTGTATCACCGATTATTATATCCAGCTTATAAGGTCCACCGGCTTTTGGAGTCTTTAATTTTACTTTCCATAAGCTGTCGAAAGGGACTTTAGTTTTAGCGGCAGCTCTCCAGCTTGTCTTAACTAAAACATTTGCACCCGGACTTGCCATTCCCCAAACCGGTACTACTGATTTCTGCTGAAGTACCATGTTGTCTGAAAATATCGCAGGCATTTCGATAAAAGATTTTGTTTGAGCAGTTACTAATAGAAAAGGAATAACCGCTGCAAGTAAAGTTAAGTATTTCATAAAGTGCCCTTAAAAAAATGGAAATTATTGTTGATGGAAAGTTGCACCGATGAATTTTAATCCATTAAGCAATTTTTAGAGTAGGTCCAAAGACAACACCAAGAAGATTTTCCCACATATCGTCTTTCATATCAATAATTTCTTTATCGGTAAAAACTCCGGCGCTAAAGGCGACGCATGACGCAAACATATCTGGATGTTTTAAAGCTAAAACCAAAGAGCCGTAACCTCCCATTGAAAGTCCTGCAATTGCTCTAAATCTTTTTTCTGTAAGTATTCTGTAATGTGATTTAATGTAAGGAATGAATTCCTTAAAGAAGAAATCTTC
>JAJYSI010000470.1 GCA_021793635.1 Bacteroidota bacterium | reverse complement strand
AAGCCGAAAAGCGTGTAAGGGAATATGAAGAAGGTAAAATCAAAGCTATAGACGGCGAACAAGTATTCAGAGAAATTAGAGACCGCATTAGACTATGTAATAATAACCTTTTGCGTAAGGTGACTTAATAATATCGGTGAATGACTTTGGGAATAAGGTGGTTTTCATAAGTATGAAGTTTTTTTCTAATGTGCCGCCCCGCCGGGGCTTTTTCCTAAAAATGAATCTATTAAATGCGAATAACAGAAGAAAAATATTTGGCGGAATATAACAACTTAACCGGGAATCAAATTAATTCGATGATTGAATCTTTTGATTTTACAACGGCGGGCGGAAGTATTGAATATAATACTCAAGTATCGGCTGTTTATTCTTCAAATATTGAAGGAAACAGCATTGATCTAAATTCATTTATGAACCATAAGCTTTCTAAGGAAAAGCTTAAACCGCAAAAAGAGATTCAAGAGATTGAAAATTTAATTTTAGCATATAAGTATGCCCAGGAAAATAAATTAAATGAAAAAGAACTTCTTGCATGCCATAAAATTTTTTCTAAGACATTAGTTATAAAAAGCAATCAAGGGAAATATAGAACTGAAAAAGTAGGGGTTTTTGATAAAGGCGGGTTAGTATATCTTGCAATCGAGCCCGGGCATGTACAAGAAGCTATGACTGAGTTCTTTGCCGGGATTGATTTTTTATTAAATAAAAATTTAACCACAGCGCATGTATTTTATTTTGCATCTTTGATTCATTTAAAGTTTGCGCATATTCACCCGTTTAGAGACGGAAACGGCAGAGCGGCAAGACTAATAGAAAAGTGGTTTATCGCTCAGAAGCTTGGAAATAATTCTTGGAAAATATCATCCGAGAAATATTATAAGGATCATCAACCGGAATATTATAATAATATAAATTTGGGAGTAAATTATTACGAATTAAATTATGATAAGTGTATGCCGTTTTTATTGATGCTGCCGCAATGTCTTCATCAATAACCTTGATATGAATTAATATGAACAATGTAATTAGTTCTTGTATCCCCAAATGTATCTTGGAAGAAATTTATGAAATGCGATATTTGCGGTAAAGAAGGTGCATGTAAAAGTTCAAGTGTAAGTTTAAGTTCAAGTTCAAGGCGCTTAAAAATAAATAAGATATAAGCGAAGAGATTATGATTGAATCTTCTTCTTCCACGTGAAGATAGAGCGGAATTAGTTGATAAGCTATTAGGAAGTCTCAATGTTTCAACCCAAAAAGAAATTGATCGTTTGTGGACTGAGGAAGCCGAAAAGCGTGTAAGGGAATATGAAGAAGGTAAAATCAAAGCTATAGACGGCGAACAAGTATTCAGAGAAATTTCGGGAAAGATCGTAATAATGTTTCAATCGTTGTAGTTCATACATCTTAGGTATTATGTTCATGTGATCGTAAAGCGGCAACATATTAACAGGCATTCTAATTGGCCATGAACCGCAGAGCGGTGATACATTAGTAGCAGAAGATAAAATAAAAAAATTAAAGCTCCAGAGGAGCGACACATTGCCAATTAAAAAAATGATTTTTATATAATGAATTTTTGTGTCGCCACTCTGTGGCTCTTTTATTTCTTTGTTTGTTATTGTTCTACTAATGTTCCGCCACTCTATGGCTTTATTCACAAATATGGATTTTATTATTATCTAAATTGAACAATTTTTTATAGTATTGCCGTATAAATCTTTGTTTTTTATATCAGATATTTTTATGATAAATTTCATTGCGTTTCATTCAAAATTGCGTAATAAATGACTGAATTTAAGTTTACAGCGGAAAAATTAAACGGACAGCTAATTAGCGGTACCCTTTCGGCAAATTCCTCCGGAGAGGGGAAAAGGAAAATCCATCTGCTTGCTGAAAAAAATCAGCTTAAAGTTAAAACTATTCAACGAAAATCATCTTTTCTTTATAGAGTAAAAAGAGGAGACGAAAAGCCTATTAAGGGCGAGCAAAAAGCTTATACGAAACTGGAAGTGGAAGAGGCTTTCTCCCGGCTCGGTTATAAGGTTCTTTCCGTAAATAAAAAATTGTTTGAGTTGAATCTTGCTCCTCCGACTACAGAGATTGTTACCTTTGTTAAAATTAGCGCTGAGCTTTTGGATCAAAAACTTCCTTACAGTGAAATTTTGAACCTTCTAATAAATGACACTCAAAATAAAACTCTGCGGGAAACGCTAAAAGAAATAAATAATGATTTGAAGAAAGGGGCGGATAGCGAAGCTACTTTTCTTAAATACCAGTCGGTCTTCGGAAAGTTTACGGCTTACATGCTCGGGCTGGCTTCTAAAAGCGGCAACATGACCGAAATCTATAAAGCTACAGCAAAATTTTTGGAACGCCGGCAGGAATTCAAAAAGAATTTAAGAAGCGCTTTAATTACTCCCGCAATTACGATGTTTGTTCTTCTTATCGCGGTGCTATTTTACGTCGATTATATTTTTCCGCAAACCGCAAAGTTATTTGTACAATTTAAAATTCCACTTCCTCCGATGACTGCTTTTACACTTAAAATAAGCGATTTCCTTTCTGCTAACGGACTTTTTGTAACGCTGGCTTTTATTATTCCGTTAATTGCCTTTTGGAGATTTTCAAAAACGAAGCGCGGTAAATTTATTGTTGACAGGATGATGCTAAAGATACCCATGCTTGGTACTCTAGTTCATAAAACCATAATTGAAGTTTATTGCAGAGTGTTCTATACTCTTTACAGTGGCTCGGCGGAAAGTATCGAACCAGTAAAAATAGCTTCGGAAGCAACAGGCAATGCATATTTTGAAGATAGAATAAAAAACGTTGCCATTCCGCTTATGATTAAAAAAGGAAAGGGGCTTACTGAAGCTTTTGAGGCGAGCGGAGTGTTTACTGAAACTGCGCTCTCAAGATTTCATTCGGGCGAGGAAACCGGTACAATTAAAACTACCGCTCTTCAACTAGCTAATTATTATGAAAGCGAGACTGTTTATAAACTTAAAAACCTTATTGAGTTAATCCAGGTTTTTATTGCAATGATAATTATGGTTGTAATGATACTTCTTACCCTGGTTTCGGCTGAAACCGCGACAATTCATCCAAACGCACCGGGTGTATCAAGTAATTGTGTTATTGAAAGCAATCTAGCGTAATGGAATATGGAATATGGGGCATGGGCAGAAAAGAAAAACAGTAGGAAGATGTAATAA
>JAJYSI010000469.1 GCA_021793635.1 Bacteroidota bacterium | reverse complement strand
CTGCCGGCAGGCAAGGTTCAAACTTCAACATTAAAATTGCTCGTTACTCGTCACTCGTCACTATTTGCTTGTCACTCGTCACTATTTGCTTGTCACTCGTCACTATTTGCTTGTCACTCGTCACTAATTTCTCGTCTTTATTCTTATTCGCATATATATTATTTTGTTTGTGAATCTATTTTATTTAAATTCAGAACAATTGAGACTTTTAAAAGTAACTAAAACCAAAGGTGTGTTATGAAATATAAAATCATATTAAGCTATGACAAGGAATATAAAGGTTATTTTGTAGATGTTCCACAGTTATCCGGTTGTATGAGCCAAGGCAAAACAATAGATGAAGCCTTGTATAATGTTAAGGATGCTATAAAAGGATGGCTTTTTACAGAAAAAAAACATGGTAGGCTAATTGAACTGGAATCTGAAGAGGAAATCTTTCTTGGAGAGGTAACAGTTTAATGGGAGTACTTTCCAACTTTTCCGGTGAAAAAGCTATAAAAGTTTTTTTAAAATATGGTTATTCTATTGATCACCAAACCGGCAGCTATATAATTCTTTATAATGAACAAAGACCGACCTTGTCAATACCCAACCATAAAGAACTTGCGCCGGGTTTGCTTCGTTCTTTGATTAGAAAAAGTGGTTTAACTGTTGAGGAATTTTTAAGTAAAAAATAAGCTATCCAGTTCCAACCTTGATAAACCCGAAGAAGATGCCATCATAGATATTTGCAGCAATTCTAATATTGTTAATATTGATCAAGATATTAAAAACAGAACAATTAAATTAAGGAAAAAGTATAAACTTAAACTACCCGATGCAATTATTTGTGCTTCGGCTGCATCGTTGAGCATACCTCTCGTTTCTAATGATAAGATATTTGAAAGAGTAGAAGAGATAAAACTTATAACTTTGAGCGATTGCTTGAAATAAAAAACTTATACTAATATAATGCTGTGTTTAATTAAGCCCCTGCCTGTTATGTAGGCAAGGTTAAGAATTCAACATTAATTTAAGTTCAGCATTCAAAACCTGCCTGCCCCGTCTGCCCGCCTGCCCGCCTGCCCCGTTTACCCCGTTTACCCCGTTTACCCCGTTTACCCCGTTTACCCCGTTTGCGGGGTTTGCGGGGTTTGCGGGGTTTGCGGGGTTTGCGGGGTTTGCGGGGTTTGCGGGGTTTGCGGGGTTTGCGGGGTATGCGGGGCCTGCCGGTAGGCAAGGTTCAAAATTCATCCGCCGCGGCGGATTCAACATTAATTTTTGCTCGTTACTCGTCACTTGTTACTCGTCACTTCTTATTCATTAAGAATGTCACTGCATATAGACCTGATCCTAATTTATGGGTTAATGATTTTACGAGGAAAATGAAATGACAAAGCGAAGACATACAAAAATTGTACGTGAAGGGAATTATTTAGCGGAAGTTAGTATTGAATTAATTGAAACGGAAGATGATTGGGCGCCATATTTGTCACTTGAAGATGCCCGGAAATTGGATGATGTTAGAGAAGCGCTACGCGAGGAAGATATTAAGTCAGCGGCTAAGAAATCTAAGGTATTTGTATTAAGACCGGCGGCAGTATAGACCTTTAACTTCCCAATTGTTTTTCCTTTTGTGTTTAATTCAAAATTTAGAATTCAAAATTATTTTAACTTCAACATTAATTTTGCTCGTCACTCGTCACTCGTTACTTGTTACTCGTCACTAATTAAACATTCAAAATTAAGAATTCATCCGCCGCGGCGGATTCAAAATTCTCTCAAGTTCAAAATTAAAAATTATTTAAAGTTGTTTCTAATATAAAAAGCAATTGCAAATTACAGGTTTGTAAGATGTCCAGATTTTTTCTATATTATTAAACGAGGTGTTGAAAAAGAAGGATGATTAAAAAAGTGATTAAGATACATCTTGATAACGATACAAGAATGATTGTTATTTTTCAAAGAGAGAAAAAGCAAATACTTAATTTTGTTGTAGTTTTGGAAGCAAGAGGGAAAATTGTTAACCTAGGTAAGGATGAATGGATTCAAGTCTTACGTATTGATACAGCACATGGATACCCGCATATGGATAAATTAGACAAAGAAGGGAATAAAATAGATATTGTTAAGTTTGATTAACTTAATAATGAGGAAGCGCTAACCTTGCTATTGATTTGTTGAAAAAAAATTATAAGGAATTTATTAAAAGTTTTATTGCATAATGATGGAGTTCACAAAATGAAAAAAAAAGTAATAACAATTGATGATATAGAAAAAAAAATGAAGGAAATGGACGCTGTTAATATAACCGAAGAAGAATTTAGCGCCTCTCCCGAATATAAAAATATTTATAAATATTTTCATGAAGTATTTGAACTGTCTACCGACAAGACAGGAAAGAAAAGAAATAATCGTCCCCATAAAAATAGATCATCAAAAGTAAAAGCATAAGTAAGTGCAAACATCGAAGAAGCATCAGCGGCGCAGACTATTGTGTTTAATTAAGAACCTGCCCGCCTGCCCGCCTGCCCCGTTTACCCCGTTTACCCCGTTTACCCCGTTTACCCCGTTTACCCCGTTTACCCCGTTTGCGGGGTTTGCGGGGTTTGCGGGGTTTGCGGGGTTTGCGGGGTTTGCGGGGTTTGCGGGGTTTGCGGGGTTTGCGGGGTTTGCGGGGTTTGCGGGGTTTACCCCGTTTACCCCGTTTACCCCGTTTGCGGGGTTTGCGGGAAGAAATCCCATGTATAGTAAAAAGTAACGATTCATTTTGAAAATTGCTGAATGCTTTTTATCTTAGTGTATTAAGATATAAAAATTTTATTGCTGGGGGTATCAGCGACTTTTATATTTCGAACGACAAAAATAACACCGCCCCCATATTTTAAAATTATTTGTTACTTGTTACTTGTTACTTTATGCCGACCTGTAACTTATCAGGCGACACTCTAAGATAATCTATATTGTCCTAATTTTACTCGTCACTAGTCACTTGTCACTAAAATCCGTCCTGTGACTGACCAAGCGAAGCTGTGATAAAATCTATGATATCCAATTTCTTACTATGTCACTCGTTACTATTTGCTTGTTACTCGTCACTAGTTACTTGTCACTAGTTACTCGTTACTATTTGCTCGTCACTCGTTACCCTTAGAAGACAAGGTTACAATACACAACGCTTTTCCGGATAGGAGGTTTAAACTATGAAAATAAATTATTATCCTGATACAGACACAATT
>JAJYSI010000468.1 GCA_021793635.1 Bacteroidota bacterium | reverse complement strand
GTTCCAGATGACTTGGCTCTTATTTCTGACTGTTTTCGGTTAAATTCCGCTGAGCGTCTCTGTTGTTTAGCTACTTCCAGAGCCGTTTTGGCATTTTGTAACTGCTCAAGCGTAGCCACACTATCTGTATAAAGATGAGATGCTCTGTCATAATCTCTTTGGGCTTTTTTAAGGTTTTCATCAGCTTGTGCGGCACCGGCCTCAACCTCTGTCCCTTCGACAGTAGCCAGCAATTGTCCCGCACGAACTCTATCTCCTTCTTTCACACCGATGTAATTTACGATTCCTCCATTTTTAAAAGACAGTGGTGTTTCATCATCTGTAGTAAAATAGCCGGAAGTCTTTATTTGGGTAGAAGACAATTGCTTTTCAAGCGGTTGAAGATGCACTTTAATAATTTCTGTTTCAGGAATACTATCCTGTTCATATCGATTTTTACAGGCTGACACAGCCATCAGCAAAATCATTCCTAAAAACCCAACAATAATTTTCCTTTCCATTTTTAATCAAAATTATAATTCGCCGTTTCCCGCTCTACTTTTGCAAGCGCTTTATACAGATTATAACGCATCAAGCTCAAATTGATTTTTGACTTGGTAAGCTGACTACGGGCGTCTACAGTTTCTATATAGGTGTTCACTCCTTCATCAAAACCACGTTTGATAAGACGCTGATAACTACTGGCAGCTTCAAACTGTTTTTTTGCCGACTGGTAATTTCTATAGGCTGACTCCAACTCATTTTTCGCCACACTATGACTCAACTCCAACTGTTGTCTCAGTTTTTCCTTATCCAATTCAGCTGTTTTTAAATCTAACTCAGCTTGTTTAATCTTATTGCGGTTTTGATTTCCTGCAAATAGTGGAATATCCAATTTTATCCCAAAAAGATAAGATGTATGACGCTGATTAAAATTCCAATCGCTACTGCTAACACCAAATGAGCCAAATCCATTTAAAGAAGGATAATAAAAAGATTTATTCATCTTAAGCGCCTCGTCCCGTATTGTTATCACATCTTCGAAGGCCTGTATCTCCTCTCTATTAGAAATTTCTGAAGTTTGATTTATAGCGGTAAGTACTTTATGCTCCAAATCAAACAATTCTTCAGTCGTTTCAATCTCTGCTTCTTGATCGCGATTTAATAAGAAATTGAAATGACGCCGTGCATTATTTGCCTCCTTTTCTGCCTCAAACACCTGCGTTCGCGCCTCTTCCACCTCGCTCTCTGCTCTAAGCACATAAGCGGGAAGTGCTTTCCCGTATTTTAAAAGCTTTTCATTAACACGTTTTCCTTCTTTAGCCAGATCCAAAGTAGACTTATAAACATCAACCATTTCTGTAGCTTGTAAAAAAGTATAATAGGCCTCATTAGCTTCCGTTATCAAAGCTCTTTTATAGATCGTCTCTTCCTCTTTACTCAGCTTTAACTGAGATTGCTTAATGCGTTTATTATAAATCATTTCCGAATTAAAAACAGGCAGCTGCACCATCGCATGGGCGCCGTAAAAATCCTTAATTGAAAACTCAAGTTGCTCATTTTCAATCTCAGGAAAGTTCTCCGTTTGGGTAAGTTCATTCAAGGTGGAATAAACCCCATTTAACAAATCTCCGGTTGGTACTTCAAATCGAATATTCCCATCCAAATGAACGTAATTTCCTGATAAATTGACCTGAGGATAAAACAAGCCTTTAGCAATTTTCAAAGCATATTCGGCTTTCTCAAGCTCAATTGATTTTTGTTGAAGAACGATATTTTGCGTTAATGCACTATCAATATAAGCCTCCAAAACGCGTTGAGCCCTAACCTCGCTCCCCACTGCAATAAACAGTATTATAAAAAAAATATACCTCATCGTTACCAGCGTTAATAATGCTTTTATATCTTAGACATTTTGAATCATCTTAACATAGAGGTCAAAACTGTTGTAAATCATATTGGACACTTCTGTTTTTTCATCTACTATTTGCGCTAACAAATCTAAATGCCCATTATTTTTTAAAGCACACAGACCGTGCATATTGGCCCAAAGTAAAAGTGCCATTTCAAAAGCATCAAAGCCTTTAAAATATCCCACTTCCTGGCAATCAGATACAACTGATACAAGTGAATTAAAAGCTTCCTCTCCTTCTTTCCAAGACAAATCGTCTCCTTTAGTTTTATGAACCTCAATATGCTCTAACGGCTCCCGCATGATAAACATGATGTCATAAAAATCAGGATTGTCTAACGCAAAATTAATATAGCATCGGCCCATTGCTTTGAGACGTTCAAAAGGGTGCTCCACATTTTCTAACGTTTTAAACTGCTCAGACAAGATCTTAAACCCTTCTTGATGCAAGGCGTGTATCACATCTGCTTTATCCTTGTAATACAAGTAAATCGTAGTAGGGCTAATCCCTACTTCCGCAGCAATTTTTCGCATGGATGTATTGATATAACCATTCTCCAAGAACAGCTTTTTGGCTGCCGACAAAATATCTAAAGCCAAATTCTCTCGATGTTTTCGTTTTTTCTTTACCATAATAGATGCAAATATACTTAACACCGTTAATTATGAATACATTTTATTTAAAAAGATTAGCCATACAACCATAAGCGCTCACCAGTCACAATACATTAAATGAAAACCTCGCTCATAAAACTTAGTAAAATGCTAAACCAAATTCCGATTAATCAAAGCTCATACAGATTGTTTATTTTAGCTCAAAATTAAATTTGATAATGACCAGTAATCCGCTTTTACAAAATTTTGAAATCCCTCTTTTTTCCTCAATTGAGGGTAAAGATTATAAACCTGCTTTTAAGACAGCTCTCAACAAGGCTCAACAAGACATCGACACCATCACTTCCAACTCCGATACGCCGAGCTTCTCAAATACTATCGAAGCTTTAGATTATTCGGGGGATCAATTAAATCGTGTTTCTGCTGTATTTTTCAATCTCAATTCGGCAGAGACAAGTCCTGAAATTCAAAAGATCGCACAAGAAATATCACCTTGGCTCAGTAAGTTTCAAAATGATTTAATGCTAAATAAAGCTCTATTTGAACGCGTTAACGCTGTTTATCAAAATCGGGCAAATTTAAACCTAACACCAGAGCAAAAAACACTGCTTGATCAACATTACAAAGCCTTTGTTCGCAATGGTGCTAATCTCAATGAAACCGATAAAAACAAGCTGCGAAAAATAGATACTGAGCTTGCCAAACTGACCTTAAA
>JAJYSI010000467.1 GCA_021793635.1 Bacteroidota bacterium | reverse complement strand
GCAGACAGACACCGGTAAACGACAAAACAAGTTAAAGCAATTAATAATCAACATAAATACAGATAAAAATGACACAGATGCACACTTACCTCAAAACAACGCCAAAAGAATATGAACGCCTTCGCCTTCGCCTTTGGCTGAATTTCTGCGAATCTAAAAGCTTGACCGCAATGGAATGGCAAAAAACATTAGCCAGTACCGGATATAACCGTTGGTTTAATGCTCAGGTTGAAAAAGCCGAAATGCAGTTTATTCGCAAAACAAAATCCAGCTGGGAAATAATGACCAGACAACAGCTCATTCAGACTTGGAAAGAAGAAACCACTTATTTGCACCGTCTTTTTATAAGGCAACAGCAACGCACAATCAGAACCAGTCTAAAGCAGATTTTCTTGGATTCAATCACCGGTGAAGAACTCATTTTAAACTGAATGCTATGAAAGTAAACAAGATATTTTTAGAACGAAAAGTAGCCAGCCTCAATAAATGGCTGGAAAAGAACCCAAAACATAATATGTATAAATTGAAGGAAAACAACCGAAACTATTATGTAAGAAAGCTCATTGAACTGGAAGAGAAAGAATTACCAACCATAAAAGTATAATAAATGCCTGAAGAAGTAAAAATCAACATTGAAACCGAAAAACAAAATCTGTTTTTTCATTACAAAAACGGAAGCTTTGACGGTAATCTTGAAATGCTGGCAGAGCTGTTTATTGAAAATCCTAATCTGATTAGTCTTTTTGAGTTAGTGATAAATGTTGCACAAGAAGAAATCACGCAAAAACAATTGAGAACCACTAAATTTTAAAACAATGGAAACAACAAAACAAAACATCGACTTAAGCGCACTTTCAGCAGCAGACCTGCAGGCAGAAATCGAGCGCCGACAAAAAGAAGAAAAACAAGCCCGATCCCGTGCAAAAAAAGAATTCACGGAGGATAAAGATGATTTTCTTACACACGCCTCCGGAAAGTTTAAACACTTGCAAAGCGAACTTAGGGCATTGAAAGAATACACCATCAAAGAAGCGAATAGTCTCTATGATAGAATGTATGTAATGGAAGACAAAGAGCCCAAAGAAGTTAAATCTTTCTCAATGAAAAACGAGGATGATAGCATCAAGATTACCGTTGACCGTCAGGAAAGAATTGAATTCGATGAAAATGCAACGGTGCACATTGAAGCGATTAAAGAAATCTTTCGAGAAAAGTTTGAAAACCGAAATAAAGGAATGTATAACCTCCTTGATTCCTTATTGATCAAAGGTAATAAGGGAGATTATGATCCCCGCTTGTTGGCAAAAGCCAGGAGAGCAATCAAAGACTTGGGCGATGATAAACTGATTAACGAGTTCAGCAAGCTGGAAGAATGCCAGCGCGTGGTCGGTTCAGCTTTGTATTGCCGTTGTTATATAAGAGATGATCAAAAGAAATGGCAGGATGTAAGCCTTCAATTTTCAGCATTATGAAAGCAATAACTATCAAAAAAATACATGAAGAGTGGATTGAAGTCAATGACAAAGGAGTTCACTTAAATATGGATCAAGTCTGGGTTTCCAATGTACCAATGAATCATATGGAAGAAAAAGCTTTTAAAAAATACCTCAAAATAATCTCAAAGCTTCTGCCCGGCTCAGAACTAATAGTACAGCCTAAAACCTTAATACCTGAATTATGACAAAAAGAAAACTAACAAAACCAAAAATCAATGTATGGGCTCGGTTCGATATTAAAAATCAGCAACACAAATACATTTTGAGTCTCCTAAGACAGATCGGCTGGACAAAGCCCAGCGACCGTTATGGCGTTATTGCCGATATGGAACGTTTCGGGAAATGGTTACAAAGCCACCGCACGCCAGTAAACAAACCTTTGGTAAGAATGGATAAAGAAGAAACCACCAAGATTATTAACGCTCTGGAAAGTATGCTGGGTAAAAAGTTTAATTTTCAAAGTAAGTAGATATGAAGAATACACATCATCTAAAAATAGAACCTAAATGGTTTAAAGAAGTACTTCTCAAATTAAAAAAATTTGAAATGCGATATAATGACCGTGATTTCAAGGAAAGAGATATTCTCATTTTAGAAGAGTATGATCCGCAGAAAAAACAATTAACCGGCAATAAAGTAGCCAGAGAAGTATCTGGTGTTTTTGAAAATCTTCCAGGACTTAAAAAAAACTATGTAGTTCTGCAGATTAAAGAACCTTTGACTAATCCATTTTATAAAGATTAACCCAAACCTGTCAAACAGAAGAATCATGTATATAATATCAACCGATGGAATTAGAAATAAAAAACAAACCCTATACGCTCGAGTGGTAGAGGATTTGGAAGACTTTGAAACTGCAATGGATATTCAAGATAGAGTAATGGAAGGGATGAAAATCATTGCGGTGAATAATCTTGATGACCTTGAAGATATTGGAATCACCAATCCGATTGAAATATTATAAATAATAATCAATCAATGACCTACCAATCCAAATACCAACAAAATAAATGCCTTATTAAACGGTATTTGGATTTTTTGCCCGAGGTGCAGAAAGACAAAGACAAGCTAAAACTCATTTGTGAAATCGCACGCTTGCATCACCAAAATAAAATTATTGAACATGAAGATAACTTTAAAGACAGATAATGACACCTTGCTTGCTGTAGATAGAATGTTAGGCAAAGCTGAATACAACACTATAATTAGTAGCATCACCCAACGCGTAACAATTTCTTTAGGGTTAGAGCTGAGCGACATCTTTCACACTCGAGCACGAAAAATCATTAGAGAAGCTAATTTACTGAACAATCATAAAAAAAGAAGCCTAACTCTAAAATATCATCAAGCTTGGGCGCTTGAACAAATCATTAGAAATGAAAATTCATTTCCTAAAAATAACCCTTATCAAATCAGCCTGCTCAACGCCTTGGCTGATGAACTTAATCAAAAGTTGGTATAACCACCGCAAAAAACAAAACAAAATGGAAGCAGAAGAATTAATAGAAATGATAATCGAAACAAAAAAATGGTATGAAGAAACTGTAAAATCCTTAGAACAGGTAAAAGAATCTGGACTGAGAATACAGTTTCAAGACCCAAAGTCGGGAAAGTTAGCGCAATTACCTGAAGAACACCTTGAAGGATTTAAATTGGGTGTTGGAGTAGCAATAGAGGTGTTAGGAAACTTTCCTATAAAAGTAGAAAAAAATAATTAATAATAGACAAC
>JAJYSI010000466.1 GCA_021793635.1 Bacteroidota bacterium | reverse complement strand
TGAAATTTGAGAATGTGCTTTTTATTGTAACTTTAAGATTCAGGTTGTTTACGGAGTGCTTAGAAGACAAACGGGACTTGATTTCAAAACTGTAATAAGTGCGGGATTAGAGGGAGCAGACGATATGGCTGTACTTGAATGGGCAGCTAAGGAAAATAGGATTTTATTGTCTCACGATGTTAATACATTAACAGCTTTTGCTTACGAAAGAATTGAAAGAAGAATACTGATGCCGGGTATATTTGAGATCCCTCTATGGCTTCCGGTGGGTTTAGCTATACAAGATTTATTGCTAATTGCAAATTGCAGCCTTGAAGGAGAATGGGAAGGACAGGTTAATTACTTCCCTCTAAAATAATTCCAATTAAATAATCCCAAACGTAAAACCACAAAAACTGTCAAACGAAATTATTATTTAATAATTATAGATAAATGGCTTTGATTTAACTAAGAAATGTGTATTATTCAAAACAGTACACTATGGCGCGGAGAAATTGACCTAAAACAATATGTAGTAAAAAGTATTTTGTAATTGTTACTTTGGATTCCGAATTTTATTAAAACATATATGCGAAATGAGATATGAAAAATATATTTACTATAATATCTGTTTTAATTTTATTATTCTTTGATGGCGGTGTTACAAAAGCTCAATGGATTCAATCTGATGGACCTTATGCGGGGTCAGTTAAATGTTTAGCAATAGACGGCTCAAAAATATTTGCTGGAACCGATAACGGAGGTGTTTTCTATTCATCGGACGGAGGAAAAAACTGGCAGGCTGCAAACATTGGTCTTTATAATAATAATATAGCATCACTGCTAAGCTTGGGTAATGATATTTACGCCGGAACTTTTGGAGCTTACGGTGCCGGTGTATTTATTTCAACTAACGATGGAGAAAACTGGGTGTCCGGTGGCTCTGTTTTGGCAAACCTAAATATTACTTCACTAACTTCTATTGATACTAATATATTTGCCGGCACAACAATGGGACTCTATCGCTCAACAGAAGCTGACAGCAACTGGATTTCAATTCTGCCTAACACTTACATTAAAGATCTTGCAGTTGAAGGTTCAACTCTTATTGTAGTAACTGAATATCAAATATTTAAGTCTGACAATCTTGGCGCAAACTGGACAGAAATAGATTCAGGGCTCAATGGCAGTATTCTTAATACGATTGCTGTATCAGGTAATAATATGTTTGTTGGAGTTTCATATCCTGCAGCCGTACCTGTCGGCATAAGCGGAAATCAAATCCCGGGAGGTATTTTTAGGACAACGAATGGAGGAGAAAACTGGGCTGTAGTTGATTCTCAGCTGATCAACACTGGTGTTAGCGCTCTTACTTTAAGCGGCTCTAATATTTATGCAGGCACTACTAATAATATTTTCATTTCAACAGATGACGGTAAAAATTGGAAAGCAATGAATTCCCGCTTACCAGTGATAAATGCATTGAAGATAAACGGATCAACTATTTTTGCCGGAACGTTAGAAGGAGTTTATACTTCTACTATAGGTGATACAACATGGAACTTTTCAAACAATGGCATAATTAATTTCTCAGTTAATAGCTTCGGTACTTTCGGGACAAAACTTTTTGCTGGAACAGATAATATATTGTCATCTACAGATAACGGCGGGTCGTGGACAATAAGGGACTCATCAAATTCTTTTATTTCTTCTTTTGCTGCTGAAGGTTCAAAACTTTTCGCCGGGCAAGAATACCCTGGCGGGCTTTATAGCTCTACAAATAACGGAAGCACCTGGACTCTGTCCGACACAAACATTAAGAATTTTAATGTATCATGTCTTACTGCTTCGGGTAATACTATATTTGCAGGCGACAAAAACGGGAATGGCGTTCTCAGATCAACTGATAACGGAGTTACATGGAACGCCGCAAACTCAGGCTTAACAAATAAATTTATTTTTTCACTTGCTGTATCAACCGGTAATTCCGGTACAGCTTATATTTTTGCCGGAACACAAAACGGAGGAGTGTTCCGTTCTACTGATAATGGTTTAAGCTGGTCATTACCCGGCAGTGATTTGTCTGATAGAATAGTTTTTTCTCTTGCTGTGGATGGAAAGAATTTATTCGCTGGTACCAATGGCGGTATATATCTGTCTACTGATAATGGCGGAAGCTGGAACATTTCCGGTCCTTCAAATATCTTTGTTTCATCAATTGCTTTAAACGGCACTAATATATTTGTTAGTTACATTCGTACGGCAGTAACTTACGGAGGTGTACTGCTTAGTACCGACGAAGGCAAAAGCTGGACTTCGGTAAACACCGGACTTACAAACACCGATGTTAGCTCCCTCGCTGTAAACGATACGTATATTTATGCCGGAACTTCTGGAAGCGGTATTTGGAGACGTCCACTTTCAGACTTTTTGACTAATGTAAGTGTGTCAAATAAAAAAATTCCGGTAAGTTTTGCATTGTACCAAAACTATCCAAATCCATTTAATCCGTCAACAACAATCAAATATCAAATTCCAAAACCAGGATTGGTACAGCTAAAGGTTTATGATATTCTCGGAAGAGAAGTCGCAGCCCTTGTAAATGAATACCAGACTGCCGGCGAACATTCAATTCAGTTTTCATCCGACAACAAACTACAAACAACAAACCACAAACAATTATCCAGTGGAATTTATTTCTACCGGTTAAAGGCTGGCGGGTTTGCTGAAACAAAGAAATTATTATTGTTGAAATAAATTATGCATTAATAAAGCAGTTCCGGCACATTTTATATGAAGTAAAATTCTTTGTTTGCTAAGTTACTATAAAAATATAATAATAGATTTTAGATTTATTAAAGAGATTCTTTTTCGGATTGCTCTTTTATTCCTTTGTATAGCTGATTTCGAAGTTTGTTAACGAAAAATTTAAAATGAAATCTTGTTACAAAGAGAAATAATATGCATACAAATGGAGTAAAGAGATATACTAATAAAGATGAATCATATACCAAGGAAGGAGACACCCATACAAAATAAAAAAAGCATTATATTAATTTTGGCGGGTGTTATACTAAATCCGGCGAGAGTTATACTAAAGGAAAAAAGACCTATACTAAATCAGGCAAGTGTTATACAAAATCCGGCGAATGTTATACCAACGCCGCTCAAAGGTATACCAACGCCGGCAGAAGATATACAAAAGAATCGGTTAGCTTCCATGTGATTCCTAATCACATTTAGATAAGTCA
>JAJYSI010000015.1 GCA_021793635.1 Bacteroidota bacterium | reverse complement strand
CCCTCCGGGGCTCTTAGGTGTTTTGGGGAGATAATTATTTCTACTAATGTATCGCCCCTCTGGGGCTTTTTTGATATAATAATAAATTATTGTGCAATTTGATAATCACAATTCATTATGCAAAACACAAAATTGCAAAACATGAATATGCTCTCATAATAGTTGATTCCACGCAAACCCCGCAAACCCCGCAAACCCCGCAAACGGGGTAAACGGGGTAAACGGGGCAAACGGGGTAAACGGGGCAAACGGGGTAAACGGGGTAAACGGGGTAAACGGGGTAAACGGGGTAAACGGGGTAGACGGGGCAAGTTCCGCGAACTTAGCAGGCTACGCAAATATAACAGTCCACACAAAAGGCTATGAACCGCAGAGCGGTGACACATTAGTAGAAAAAGATGGGAAAAAGGATAAAGCTCCGGAGGAGCGATATATAATTAATTTATAGAAGAAAATTATCTAAGTGTTGTCAATTAATGTTTCGCCCCTCCGGGGCTCTTAGGTATTTTTTGGGATAATTATTTCTACTAATGTATCGCCCCTCCGGGGCTTCTTTGATATAATAATAATTTCGCAGGTTAATATAAATTCCAAAATTATTTTGGGCAGCAGAAACAAATATAATTTTTACTCTTGAAACTTTCAAAAATGTTTTTTATGTTGACATCGGGTCGGTACCACCCTGTGGAAACGGTAATTCCGTATCTGCATTTCTATTTAGCGATATTTATTTTATCACTAATAAAGGAGTCTGGATGGGAAAAACTAAAAGCGATAAACATATTTCATATTTATAACCGAACAGACCTTTCTATTCGGAAAAAGAAGTAATAATATATCGCAAAGATAATTTGAGCCGGAGGAATACCCCTAATGATTCCCCGGCTTTTTTAATTAATTAAACTATATTCCACTGTCTCCCCTCGCTTTCTATTAACTTTCTTGCTTCCTCCGGTCCCCAGGAGCCAGGTGTATAATTAGGCAATTTTAACCACGGTTTAGTTTCCCATTTCTTAATCACCGGATCGATAATATTCCATGCTTTATAAATCCAATCTGCATGAAGAAAAAGAGTTTGGTCTCCTTTCATTGCGTCAAATAAAAGCCACTGGTAAGAGCTCGGTAGTTCGGAAATTCCGAAAGTCGTATTGTACTGAAATTTTAAATTCACCGGTTGCAGACGCAACTCGGCGCCGGGCTGCTTTGCCATAAAGGTGTAAATTATTCCTTCATTAGGTTGAAGCTGAAAGCGCAAAAAATTTGTATCCGATCCATAATTTGTAACATTTGGGAACATCAAATGAGGAGTTGACTTAAATTGAATAGTTACTTCAGTTTGTTTTTCCTTTAATCGCTTTCCTGTTCGAAGATAAAATGGAACGTCAGCCCATCGCCAATTATCAACCTTAATACGCAGAGCAGCGAAAGTAGGTGTAGAAGATTCCTTGTCAACATTTTGTTCCAGCCGGTAAGACAACACCTTTTCTCCATTAATTTCACCTTCATCATATTGACCAAGCGCAACATGTTTCATTACATCGATCTTACAAATTGAATTTAAAACCTTTACCGTTTCTGCTCTAAGAAATGCCGCTTCAAATTTTACCGGCGGTTCTAATGCTGTTATACATAAAAGTTGAAGAAGATGATTCTGAACCATATCCCGCAAGATTCCGGTTTTTTCATAAAAATTCGCTCGTGTTCCGATTCCGAAATCTTCTGCAACCGTGATTTGCACATTGTCAATATAATTACGGTTCCAGATAGGTTCAAAACCGGGATTTGCAAATCTAAACACAAGCATATTCTGAACTGTTTCTTTTCCAAGATAGTGATCTACCCTAAAAATTTGTTCCTCATTAAAAACTTTATGAATATCTTTGTCGAGTTCTCTTGCTGAAATTTCATCTCTTCCGAAAGGTTTTTCAATTATTACACGGCGCCAACCGGTTTCGCTTTTCGTAAGAGAAGCGGCATCAAGAGTTTTAATAATCGTTCCGTAATCGGATGGCGGAGTTGCAAGGTGAAATAAAACGTTATCGGGTATGCTAAATTCGCCTTGAACTTTTTTTATTTTCTCAAACAAATCTTTATAGGAAGCCGAAGGATCGTCGTTAAAATTTCCCTTTACATAAAATATATTCTTGGAAAATCTTTCCCATTCTTCATCCCCGCATTTGTTCACAATTTTCATTGTGGCACTCATTTCCTCGCGAAAGGTATCGTCGTTCCAGTCACGTCGTGCAAAACCGATAATTGCGAAAGGTACCGGCAAAAGATTTTTACAATTCAAAGCATAAAGCGATGGAATAAGTTCGCGATGCGTTAAATCTCCCGACACTCCAAAAATAACGACAATACATGGATCGGGAAGTTGAGGTTTAGACATTCCTGATTTCTTAGTTTCGACATATCCATCTTCCATGATAAATCTCTTTTCTAAACTTTTATTTTTTCCGCTAAAAGTTTTAAGCCTTTTTCAATATCATTTCCAAGATGAATTCTTACGACCCTGCAATTATGATTATTTAGCGACCGGTAATCACCTAAAGCCTGCGCTCTTTGAAGAGTTGCAAAACCAAATTGCTCATCCGGAATGGGCAGATCAATCTTTGAGTCAGCAGTAAAAATTAGGAACAAACCTTTGTTTGGTCCGCCTTTATGTAACTGCCCAGTCGAGTGTAAATATCGTGGTCCATATCCAAGTGTGGTAGCTAATGATTTTGCATTTCTCAATTTCATTCTTAATGCCTGAAGGGATTTGTCTCTTAATGGTGTCTTCAAGAAATAGGCAAGTATTGCAATGTAATCATGAGGTTGCGCGAGCCGGAAATAATAGTTTAAGAAATCTCCGGCAGATTTTCTATGCCCCTGGAAAAGCCATTTGCTATTTTCATCACAATAAATTTTTAATTCGCCTTCTTGAACGATAGGACTTTCATTCTCAAAAGCACCGTTCTTTTTCCATTCGGAAAGAAGATTTCCCGTGTTCTTTTTGCTTTCAGCAACATTTGGCTGGTCGAATGGATTTATATCTATAATCTTTCCGGCAGTTGCAGTAGCCAATTCCCATCTAAAAAATTCTGCACCGAGGGATGAAATATTACTTATATCGATTCTTACAACATAATGATTAGCATTTTCTAATGCAGCAAGTTTCTTTTCAACTGAACCTTCGTGATCTTTAGAAGTATAAATATAAACAAACAAACGGTCGTCGCCGTAAACGGCTGGACTCCCAAGTTCTTCACTTTCAACCGGAATAATTCCTATGCCTTCTTTACCCGTGCTTTCGGCGATTAACTGCTCAACCCAATAACCGAATGAGTATATTGATTTCGCAAGGACAAAAGTTATTTTATCTTTTCCGTGTTTTTGACATACACCCATAAAAGCGCCTAGCGCCACAGCCGGGTTAGAATCAGATGGAATGTAAGATCCACAACTTAATTGAAGCAGATGAGCGCTATTCAAAACTGATTTGATATCAATTCCAATCAATGCCATTGGAACTATACCAAAAAATGAAAGAGCAGAGTATCTTCCGCCAAATTCTTCAGGATTTTCAAATACACGTCTAAATTTTTTCTCGCCAGCTTCTTTAACTAATAATGTTCCCTTATCGGTTATCGTTATAAAATGCTCTCCCGGATTCCCTTGGGTAGATAATTTTATCTTTTCATAAAAGTATTTATAAAAGCTGTCTGTCTCCATTGTAGTACCCGACTTGCTCGAAACAACAAACAATGTTTTAGCGAGATCTATTTTATCTTCAATATCTTTTATCGCGGCTGGGTCAGTATTATCAAGGACAAATAAAGCTGGATAACCGGATTTTGAACCAAAAGTTTCTCTTGCTACATCCGGGCACAAGCTGCTGCCGCCCATTCCGAGTAGTACAACAAATTTATACTTTTCCTTTTTTATTTCTTTCGCCAACTCAATTATTTCGTCAGCCTTTGACAAGAAATATTCCATGCTATCTAACCAACCCATCCGAATTTTTATTTCTTCAACTTGTTCGGGCTCAAATTTCCACAAATGGGCATCGCGGGCATAAACGCGTCTTGCATATTGTTTCTCATCCAACGATTTAAGAATCAAATTAGTTTCTGTCTTCAAGTCTGCAAAATTAATTTTCTGTACACCGATTGTTTCACCAAGAATCCTTTTCCGTTTTTCGTTCAGGTCTTTCATTAGTTTATCGTATGCTTCATTAAACTTTTGAATTCCTTCATTCGTCAATTGTTTTGTTACAAAATCAATATCCACACCAAGCTTTTTTAGATCGCTAAAAACAGCTTTTGCTTCATCTACATTCTTATCAATTGAGTCTTCCACTATTACTCCGTGGTCTGCAAAAGCTGTGATCGTTTCATCCGGCAGAGTATTTACAGTATCACGCCCGATTAATGGTTCGACATATTTTACATCTCTGTATATTGGATCTTTAGCGCTTGTGCTAGCCCAAAGCGGTCTTTGTACATGCGCACCTTTTGCAATTAAGGCATTCCATCTCTCACCGGTAAAGATATTTTTGAAACTTTGATAAGCTAACTTTGCACTGGCAATTGCAGATTTTCCCAATAAGTCTTCGGGGCGGGGCAAGTTATTTTGATCCCTTTCCGGAATCAGTAATTGTGCAAGTAACTGATCCGCCAAAACATCTATACGGCTTAAAAAGAAACTTGCTACAGAGGCAATTTTATCGATTGGTCTACCCTCTGCAACTCTGCGTTCAAGGGCTTTAATATATGCAAGCGCTACAGCCTCATAACTCTGAATTGAGAACAGCAACGTGACATTGATATTTATTCCTTCATAAAGCATTTGCTCAATTGCAGAAACACCAGCTTCAGTACCGGGTATTTTTATTAAACAATTTGGTCTATTAACTTTTTCATTCAAGCGTCTTGCTTCAATCATTGTTCCTTCAGTGTCATTTGCAAGATAAGGTGATACTTCGATACTCACGAAACCATCCACCCCGTTTGATGAATCGAAAACCGGGCGCAAAATATCACAGGCATCCTGAACATCTTTAACTGTTAGTTCTTCATACATTTCAGGAACTGATTTTTTTAGGCTTACAAGTTTTGCAATCTGCAAATCATAATCGCTGCTACTGGAAATTGCTTTATTGAAGATATTGGGATTTGAAGTTATGCCGCGCAGTCCTTCTTTAACTACTCTCCTTTTTAATTCGCCGCCTTTAATTTTACCGCGTGTTAAATTATCGAGCCAATAACTTTGTCCATAATTAATTAGATTTAATAAACTGTTCATAATTTCTCCTTAGAAGTTTCATTAGAATATTTGTTGGGCTTTTCATAGTTTAGATTATTTGAGTAATAACCTTGCAAATTTAAGGAAAATTCATGAAGAAAATACCAGCAAGATGTCTTTTACGTCATATCTATATTATAACTAAGGTTAGGCAAACCTTGGAAGAGGGGAATGATGGAGTAGTGGAATGATGGAATGATGGAGGCTCACATTTTCCTTGAACTTAAACTTACACTTGAACTTAAATTTGCGTTAAAATAAAAGTTCCGTGTGGCTTACCGTCACCACACGGAACAGGAGAGAGAGATATGAGGAGGAACTGGATAATTTACATTAAAATCCTAGAGATACCTCAAATACATTGTTGCCAGTGAGATATTTTGCAGCTCTATATGCGTAATCGAATTTTATATCCATTCCGCCTAAATTGTAATTTATCCCAGCGCCTGCAGAAAACCCATAAATATAATTTGGGTCTTGATTTTTTGGCGATACTGAATAACCGACTCGAGCAAAGAACATTTTGTCATATCCATACTCAAGACCGACATTATAAAGGTCTCCGGAAAAGTTATTGTTTTCAAACACGCCGGATATTTGCAATGAATTCATATCACCAAGATTTGGTTTATATCCAAAGCCAATATCAAAAGATGACGGTAAATCGAAAGCAGCCGCGTTAACCGAATAAAAGCTTGGAGCTCTACTAAATGGATCACTTGGTGTTGATGTAGAGCCTGTCGGTGAAGCTTGTACTAACATGCCTGGTCCGCCAAAAGTCATTTGAGGACCGATATTCTTTAGAACTAATCCAAAGCTTAATCCGCTAATGTCGCCAAGGTCTTTATATTGAACACCGGCATTTAATCCAAAACCGGTAGCGCTTACCTGGGCTATAGTTTCCGAGATATAGTTTAAAGTTAATCCAATTGAAATACGATCGGTTAATGCGCGGGAATATGATACTCCGGCAGTTAAAAATTGGGGGGAAAAGGTTTGTCCCGTACCATCAGGTTGGTCATTAGTAGTTACCTGGATAGTACCAACATTAAGAGATTTAATATCTAAGGACACAACACCAAAGCCCTCAAAATTTGCAGCCACAGCGCCATATTCAACGCCGATATTAGCAATATAATCCATGTGGGAAAACATTGCAGTTGCAGAATTTGTCATATTTGCAACACCAGCCGGGTTCCAGAAAAGAGCCTCGAGTCCGGTTGCCGTTGAAAGATTTGAGCCTCCTAAAGCAATTCCACTGGCTCCAACTGGAATTACTAGTTCAGTAGCGCCGCCGGTACCATTTCTAGTACCTCCCCCGGCATATACACTATCAACCCCTATCAGGAAGATAGCGACAATAACTATTATTCTTATAAATATTTTCATTTTTACTCCTTGAGTTTTTAGCTTCATTAAAAATGATCAGGATATTGTTGTTCTTGAATAATTGCCAGCTTAAGTATTTTCGTAGCGCCAATGCCTGGCATATCAATATATGCTATGTACAAGCCGCTTGCTACTGGTAAACCGGAATCATTCGTCAAATCCCATTGTTGAAATTGAGTACCGTTTGTATGATTTATCGTTTTTACCATTATTCCGGCAAGATTGAAGATTTTGATATTTGCCGTACCCGGTAAATGATTAAACGTTACAAACCGGACGTATTTCGTTGTCTCTTGGGAGTTTACTCCATAATAGGGGTTTGGAAATACATTTATTTTACTTACATCATTTTTAGCCAAATTAGCTGAGTACTGTGATTTTGGACTAGAAAATGTAAATGTATCTTTTCCAATTTGGAGAGGATTATTATAAATGATTTTTATATCATCACCGGTAGTAAATATAGATTTAGCAAAATACCAGTTCCATGTTGCGCTATCTGCAACAATTGCACTGGTAGGACTTATTACTGTAGGACTATATTTTGTGTTTACTACCCAGGTATATACTCTATCATGCTCATTCCATACTTCAAATCCATCCTTTGTAGGATCATTTGTTTTGCCTGCATTTCTATCATAAACAAGCAAGTTTACTTGTTCATTTTTATCCATATTCCATACTTCGAAAGGAATGCGTATGGTAAATGGCGCTTTAACACCTGGAGTTGGATTTAAAGGATGATTTGCTATTGAATAATTACTAGCGCCAAACAGGGTTGCAATGGATCCACCTGATTTGGTTATTACTACAGTATGACCATTTATCGTAGTATCACCTAATACACCAGTCCACTTTAGTTCATAATCCTGTTGTAATGCATTTACATCAGTAGTTCCGCCCGCTCCTCCATATAAAGGCAAAGATGTTGCAGCAGTACCATCTGCGTACCCAAAGGCTGTAAAATCTTCTATAGTAAAGCTGGAATTTGCACCAACATTCATGACAATATTACCAATTGTTGTAGGGGCTAAATAGCTACCATCAAGAGCTAACTGCATTCCAGCAAATGTTACATTTGCTCCTGCTCCAACATTGGCAGTGAAACTTCCAGTGGAACCGCCAGGACCATATAGGGAATTAGCCGCGAAATATGACTCAGGGGCATAAATATCTTGACCATTTAATATTGTCTGATTCTGAAGTACAATATTTCCTGTTGTCAAATCCTTAACATTCCATTGATGTTGTGTTATGATTTTATTTGCTATAGTCCTTAGAGTGTCCGTACTTGATACATCAACAATATTCTTTCCATAACCGTCATCATACATAGTGTAATTTGCTATTATAGGTAACACGTTTGAATGAGTTAATATTGTGATGTCTTCACCGCCGGCGAAAACACCGTTAGCAGACCGGCTGCTATCACCAAAGAATATAGTGTTTGTTGTTTTATCAAATGTATAACTAATTGGACTTCCAGTATTGTTACTGATTGGGTTCAGAATATCATCAACAACAACATTTGAAGGTAATTTGATTTCAACTCCATCACACCAGTCATAATCAACGGAGACTACATTTACCAAATAATGAATGGCAAATTGACCCGAAGTTTCACCCCAAGCAGCTGATGATGTTAAAGATGATCCTGTTAAATCCGTAACTTTACGCATTTTACTTGCTGCTGTTATATCAGTCCATTTCCCATCAGAACCGAGCGAATATTTCTCATCGTGGAAAGATACTTGATATTGATCGCCGGTTATTAAGGAAGGGTTAACAACAGTCACACCAAGTGATGCGTCTGCAGTTCCACCGTGCTGAATGTTAGAAAATGCACCACTGCTCGCAGCAGTAACGCCCGGGTTTAGGCTTTGTGGAATTACAGTAATAACAGATATTGGGTTTTCAAGCGCACGCGGTGTACCTGTTGCATTATAGCCATAAGCTGTAACTGCAAAATAATAAGGTATACCATTTACCATTGGTTTACCCGAACTAAACGCATCTGTTGAATCGAAGAATGATCTCTGGATTCCAGTATCATTACCAAATTCACTTACATGCGTTAAAACAGCGCCGGAGCTAACATCAAAATATTCATCGTATATCTTTCCGACCCCATCAACAATATCATAAGTCGCTAAACGCTTAGCTTCACTTATTGAAGCTGATTTGTATGGCAATTGGTAAACGTTGTAGCCCTGAAAAGTATATCCTTTGTTTGCATATTTTTCTGTGTTTGCTACTGCATTAAGATCTTCACCCCAGTCGAGAACTATTTTATTAGATAATTGTGCTACACTAACTTTAGGCGCTGGTGGAGGGTTAGGTAAGACAAAAAAGTTATTGTAAGCAAACTGTGCAGTTTGATCATAAAATTTGACCAAGCTAATTGCGGACAGACGGTCAACGCCGGGAATTGCTCCCGCTACCATCTCTGCAACTACTACTTGTTGTGTATCTCCGGGGGCCATAGTAAATGGACCCGATGCCATTCCCTGCCTTCTATCTCCAGGAGGTAAAGCAACACCGTCTAACCAACCTGTGCCGGTAACTGGATCGCCTGAGAAAGCAAATTTAGTGGGTTGGTTGTTTATCGGATTAATAAAAGGCAATCCTGATAATCCATAATTTCCGTTAAAGAAATTATAGAATTGAGTCGAGCCTGTAATATCACCTTGCGGTGGATCGCCAAAATTTGCGTCTCCGTTAACAAAGAAGTACGCAGCGGTCATTGGCAAATTCTTTTTCCCATGAATATACTGGAAATGAAAAGGTGGAGCAATTACTATAGCTGAATCTGTTGCTTCACCCGGGATAACCGGTCCCTGGAAAAAATCGAAACCATCTGCCGGAGGAGGAAGCGGCGCATATACTGCATCAGAAGCTTGACCATTATAAGTAAATTGTAAACTTAAAGTGGTATCGCATCCTACTAAGTCGTCACCGGCATACCCTAAATCAACGTCAGTCCAGTAAGACACAAACATACTATCTATTGGCGTCTGACCTTTGTTAATTATATCCCATTTCTTACACTACATATTACCAAGAGCGCCTTGTTGAGCATAAGCCCAGAAAGTTACATGTACTTCAATTCCTAACGGTTTTGCACCATAAAGACCATTTGTAAGGCTTCCATCTTGATCGTTCGCCACATAATAAACTGTTTGATCGGCTCCAGGTACACCCGGAATATCGGTTCCAGGTTCATATTTACCATCACCATTAACATCTGTAAATGGAGCGCCGAGGTCATTTGCAGTTCCGGCGGCTGGCCAGTTCGTCCAATCTGATTCATACTGCGCTCTAATTGCAGACGCAGACATACCTTCAACCGCAGCATCGCCGCTTAGGTCTACAGAAGGTCCTCCGGGATATACATCCGGGCGAACACGATAAATTGACCATCTCACATCTGAATTTGCCCCGGGTGCTCCCTGCCCATTGATAATTGGACCAGGTTCAAGACCCGAAATATAGGCTGATCCGCCGACTCTAACTTGATTATCGCCTGGAACAAACCCTCCCCATAAAAAACCAGCAGTAAAAACAAAGTTTTTTCCGCTTCCTTTGGGATATTGTGCTCCTTCAAGATTTGAGTTCGGATTAAAATCACTAAAACCGTTATTTTGTTCAAGCGAATAGATATTATTTATATCTATGGCTGTAGTAGCTATTTGACTGCCAGTGGTTTTAGCTACCGTCCTGTTTTTTTCTTTTCCGTTACCAATGGCGCTTGCGGCTGCCGGCAAGAGGAATAGAATACCTACGAGTACAATCAGTAAGTATTTCAATTTTTTATTAATCATTTTAAACTCCTATTTTTTTTTGAATTTTCTGCCAAATTTTCTTTTAGTATTCTAAGCGAATTCCAAGTCTAATTTGACGCGGAGTACCATATAAACCCGCATAATCAATATTAAAAGCCTGGTACAATTGTGCATATTGAGGACCGTATTTTTGTACTTGTTTATAGCCGGTTAAATTTGGATCTGTTAAGTATCCATTACTTTCTGCGGAACCGGTATTTGAGAATACGTCTTGCACATTCTGGGTGTTGAAAAGGTTAATAACCTGAATAAAAATATTAGCCGATAGTTGCCCGGGTAACTCGACTGTTTTATCCAAGCGAAGGTCCACTTCAAAATTAGAAGGAGTAACAGAAGAATTGAGAGCTTCTATTGCAGTTCTGTTTCTAGTATCTACGCCAGCTTGTACTGTAGTAGGACTGCTGGTTCCAGGACTAAGTATAGTACCCAACGTATAAGGATGTCCGGTACTAAACGTCATCAACAAGGAAACTCCGAATTGATGAAGAATATCAGGACCATCATCTTTACCGTATCTGTAATCTATATTTAAGTGTCCGCTAAATGCATGATTAAAGGAAAGCGGAACTATAAAATTAGGAATAAATACATAGCTTGGATTTACAGGTGCGCCGAATTCACCTGCATTTGAATACGGGTTATCTCCGGTTCCTTTAGCATCTTGATACGATACAGAACCATTAACCATAAATCTTTCGGTTCTTCTCATGTCGAACGATATTTCAATTCCTTGTGTGGTTGCATAATCGCCGTTTGTAAGAATTGAATATGGTCTCCAACCGGTACTCTGGTCAACATTTTGAGTTCCAAAAACTACCTGATTTGAAATGTCTTTATAGTATGCGGTTATATCGAATGATGCGAACGATGCAATTTGCTGAGTAAAACCGAGTTCATACTGAGTAGTTCTGGTTGGTCTTATATTCATACCGACAGGAGTCGCAATGAAGAAACCGTTATTAGGATTTAACCAATAGCCCAACTGATACGGACCTTGATACAAGTCGTTCAGAGTTGGCTGCTGAACAAATTTTCCATATTGAGCATGGAAAACGGTTTGATCTGTAATTGGGAAAGAGAAGCCAAGCCTTGGGCTTAGCGCACTAAATGATGGCACATTTACAAAATTTGCTGCGTTAGTAACATTGCCAGAGCTTGCGTCAAAAACATTACCCGGATAAGCAGGATTGACAAAGGCTTGATTATCTGTATTTATATAATCATACCTTAAGCCGGCATTTACTATTAAATTTTTATATTCCATTCTATCTTCTATATAAGCGCCAGCAAATACAGGTCTATGTGGAGCAATTTGACCGGTTGTATAATTGGTGGAGCCGGTATAAGAATTACCTAGAACATCATATCCGTAATTATTTACACCGCGTTTAATTAAAAGCTGCTGTTCTGTTATATTCGTAGTAGCCATCGTTCCAGCGAGATTTGTCATAACACCGGTGGGAGTATAATTACTGAAGGTCATAAGCTGAAGTTCACCGCCGACCTTAATTGAATTTTCTTTATTTATTTCATCTGACAATGATGCGCTTAAATTTAAGTTTGTATTTTTATACTTATTAAAATTTACTAAAGAAGCATTTGGGTCAACACCAACAAGCGGTGTATTTGGAGCTGCGAAATTAAATGAAGAGAACAACTGATAATTCAACGGAATGTGATAGCGATTATTGGGCAATTGTACTTCTTCCGCTCTGCGATACCATGGGACGCCGGCTGCGGTATTTGCTACACTATCACCATAAGCCCAAAAGTTATTGCCTAACTGTGGATCATAAGTGCTTCCCTGGTTGAAAATATAACTTGCATTAGCTTCTACATAAGCTTTGGAACTAAGAATCTGGGTTACTTTTATTCCAAAGTCTCCGTTATAGGAATCTCTAATAGGTAAACGGTTATTGTCAAACATAGTATAAATGCCGCCGCCAATTCGCTGTCTGGCAAATGTATAAGTACCAAGCAGACGAACGAGTGTAGGATTATAGTCAAATGTAAGAGTAGCTACACCGCTATATTGATCTGCTCTATTTCCCGGAATTGGACCGCCGGGCATTTGAAGTAAAACATTTTTGTCTTGAGGGGTTACTGTATCACTAACGAGTCCAAGATTAAAACCGTTAACTTGCTGCGGATTTGCATCCGTTTGTGATAAATTATCAAATAAACCAAAAAACTTAATATGATCTCCAACTAATGGTCCGCTTAAAGAAGCGGTAACATCGTTGTATCCATAAGAATAAGCGCCGAGATTTTGAACTCCATTATACCTGTTTTTACTGTTTTTAAAAGTCCAATTATCTGTTATATATTGCAAACTTGCTTTAAGAGCAGGACCTCCGGATTTCAAATCTGCACGGATAATACCGGCATTAGCGCCGCCAAATTCTGCAGTATATCCTCCGGCTTGAACCTGAATTTCTTCAAGTGCATCTTGTGGAATAGTAACTTGACGGGATGCGCCACGTCCGAAAGCAGCTCCCATACCTGTTGAGGCTGCATTCGTAATATTGCTGCCTTCCAAATAATATCCCACTTCATCCTGCCTACCGCCTCTGATATATATTGATCCGCCTTGCAGTGTAACACCAGGAGTAAGAGCAATTATATTATCAACACCTCTTACTGGAAGAGCATCAATTTCTGCATTGGTGGTAGTACGAATTGCGTTTGTATTACTTTTATTAACCAAAGGTCTTTGAGCAACAATTTCAACTTCTCCTACCGAAACTCCGGAAGCAGGTAGTTGAAAATTTAATTCTGTAGCTAAATCAGAATTAACTCGGACATTAGAAACTGTAACAGTCTTATAGCCCAAGTATGTGGCTTTAACTGTATATACTGCCGCATTAAGATTGCTAACAGAATATTCTCCGTTAACATCAGTGGCGGCGCCAAACGAAGTACCAACTACAATTACGTTAGCTCCGATTAGAGGTTCGCCTGTTTGGAGATCTGTGACTTTACCTTTGATCCTTCCCGTTGTACCAGCCAATAATAAAGTTGGAATTAACAACAGGAAAAAAACGACGGTAATCTTTTGCTTCATATCGCTTCTCCTTATATGGATTGTTTTGTTACTGATTGATTATTTAATTGTAACTAATGGGCAAAAAAATAGAAAGTTAAACGATAAGCGGTGTCATCAACAAGTAAATGTTTGTAAAAACTTGTCATAACAACTTTATTTTTAATTCAAATAACAAGAATAGTTGACTCAATGTTATTCTTTTTTATGATAAACGGTTTTTGCTCATTAATTATAAAAATACCGATTTTTAGCTTAAACATGATACTATTTAACTTTGAAAAGTTGATAGCATCAAGTGATATTATCCAATTACTTTATATCCAATTCCGTGTACAGTTAAAATTGTTTTAGGACGGTCAGGGTTTTCTTCGACTTTTTGGCGAAGTTTAACAATAAAATTATCAACTGTTCTCGTTGTAGGATTTTCGTCAAAGCCCCAAACAACTCTTAAAATTTCGTCTCTACTTACCGTATAATTTTTTTTGGACCATAGTAAATTTAGAATTTCAAATTCTTTGTAAGACATTTGAACCGAGCCTTCATCGCTGAAAGCATTGTATGATGCAAAGTTCACAACAAGCTTTCCAATTTTGATATCTTTATTGCTTTTTTCATTTGGTTGAATAGCGTTTTCCCTGCGACGTAGTATCGCTTTAATTCGCGCGATTAGCTCTCTTACGCTAAAAGGTTTCGTTACATAATCGTCAGCGCCAAGCTCAAGCCCTAGTACCCTGTCAAGCTCTTCGCCTCTTGCCGTTAATAAAATAATCGGCGTATCATTTCCTTTTTTTCTAACTGTTTTGCAAATTTCAAAACCGGAAATATTCGGAAGCATTACATCCAGAATTATTAAATCATAGTTGTTATCTAAAATTTTTTTTAGTCCGGATTCACCTTCACGGGCGGTTTCAACTTTATAGCCTTCAAGTTCGAAATTATCTTTTAATCCAACTACCATATTTGGTTCGTCTTCAACAATTAATATAACCGGCATCTTAGCTCCTTAACTTATTTAAAATATTCTGTATCGTAAAATAATAATTATCTCTGTTTGTTAGTATAGAAGAACTAATATTAAATTTTTCATGCGATGTATTGTTTGAACATTAAAGTAAAGGAACTGCCTTCTCCTTCACTGCTTTCAACTTCAATTTTCCCTTGATGAGCATCCATAATACTTTTAACAATTGTCAGCCCCAAACCGGTGCCTTTTGCATCCCGGGCTAAGCCTCCTTGTCCTCTATAAAATTTATCAAATATTTTTTCCTGATTAACAGCAGAAATTCCTATTCCTGAATCTATAACTTTTATGTACGCAAAATCCTTTTCGAAACCAGTCTTAATTATAATTTCCTTTTTGTCTTTGCTGTATTTCATCGCATTATCTAAAAGATTGATAATCACTTCAATTACCGCTTCCTTATCAACTCGAACATCAGGTATATTTCCACCGGGTTCAAAAATAATATTAAAATTATTATTTTCAATTTGATAGCCATAAGCTTGAAGAACATTTTCAACAATTAAATTTAAATTTTCAGAGTTAAAATTATATTTTTTTCTATTTTCCTCAATGGCATAGAAACTTAATATTTTGTCCACGATCCGGCTTAGGCGATTACTTTCATCATTGATAATTTTGAAATATTCTTTTTCTTTTTCCCGATCTTTCACTCTGCCCATAACAAGTGTTTCGGAAAAAAGATTTATTAATGAAAGCGGAGTACGCAGCTCATGCGAAACGTTTGCAATAAAATTGGATTGCTGATTTGCAAGCTCTGTTTCTTTTTTGAAGTTTCTTAGTACAAACCAAAGTCCGATGATTAAAAAGATATTGGTCAGAAAAATTATGATTATGTTCCTGATCGATCTCTCTCTTACCAAACCGGAAATTGTTGCCCCTTTTAACATTATATTAACAGAATAACCTGGTAATAAGGTAATGACGGTATGCTGTTCAATCTCGGTGGAATAATTTTCCCCGGATGAAAAGATTTTTGTATTGTTTTTTCGATTCGAAACAGAGACAACAAACTCATTCCTCGTTATAGAATTTATTTTTGTTGATAGAATTTGTTTTATAAAGATTTCAGGGTCAACTAACAATCCGCAAATTTCACTTTTCCCTTCCGGTAATTCCAACAGGAAAATTACTAAAACATTATTACCAATTTTGTCGTTCGTGACGGTTTCAATTTTCCTTGAACCGAATTCAGTCTGCCGTAATAAGGCTTTTATTTTATTTCTATTAGATACCAAAATTCTTTTAATATTTTTTTGAAAAATATTTGACAATGTGTCTTGATAATTTGAAATAATCTCCGGTTGGCGGGATATAGTTATGTCGGAAAGAATCAACATTTTGATCGATTGGTTTCGTAGAAGAAATTTTTTTACGGATTCTTGAAAATTAACGTCTTCAACATTTTGGGTTTCAACAACTAACAAATTCAGTTTTCTCGCCCAACTGGTTATATAGTCATTAACGTAGTCATTTATTGAGGCAAGTATAGTATTTAGCTCACTACTATATATTTTTTCAATGTTTTTTTCACTTTGGTTTAGTGAGCTAATTTGATATATTGATAAAATAATGGTTGGAACAAGAATTATTATTATTAAAAGCGAAATAATCTTTCTGTAAGGCTTATTCATTTCTAAAAAGATGCAATTTTTACTCCAATTAAAAATAATTTAACAAGGTTTCAATTTTTAGATACATTTAAATGCATTCGTTGTCTTAGAAAATTGAATCCTAATTAAGGCGGGCTATAAAAACTCCACTCTCTCTCCAAGAAATTAAAAATTATTATCAGCTCAATTCAATATATCTTTTTGGTTTAAGATAAATCTCGCAATTCCACAACTCCAAGTTTCTGAGAGTCGCGTAACATCACCTTATTAAAAAGTTCTGACCAAACGTCATAAAAAATTACTTAAAAGTCAATATTTTTATTACGGGCACTTCTAAAAACTTCAATATTCTCTGCGAACGTTGCGTATTCTTTGCGTTCTCTGCGTTAAATTTTTATAAAAGATAGTTTTTAGAAGTGCCCTTACTTTATATCTAAATCTTTAACAATGTAATATTTTTGTTTACAAATTAAGCTTAATAAATTACAGTTCTTTAACCATTAAAAGCAATATTTTAATGTCAAAGCTCATAAAATGAGAAAAAATTCTTTAGATCAAATTTAAAGCTTTTTTGCTTCTTGAGTAATTTTGGCATTTTCAATCATTACCGGATAGGAATAGCCCGCGCCAAAATCTTTATTGATAGCTACTGTGCCTTCAACGGTTATGACATCGCCTACTTGAACTGTTTCTTTGCTTGTAACTAAAAGATCAAAATTATCGCCGGAAGCAGTACCGTCCTGAATGTGGATCCAATTGCGATCCAGAATGTTTGGATTAAATTTTACAACTTTTCCTTTTACTCTTATCGTCTTTCCGGCAAGTGATTGTTCTTGAGAAAAAATTTCAGCTATGGTTTTACCTCCCTTTAACGGAGAAATTGAAATCTGCTCTTTCGGAATATTTAACGCTTGAGAATGAGCCGCTGTTACTGGATTGTTAGAAGGTTCTTTAGATATGCTTTGAACAAAAAATATTGAATCGAACGTCCTGTTCAAAGTATTACTATGAAAATTTTTCATTTCCATACCTTGTGAATAATAAACTATCTCGCCTTTCTTAACTCCGCAAACGGAGTCGTATGCGACTTGTGTTTGCGGAGCTGCAATCCAATATTGATTTCCGTTTTCATCAACTTGAAGATAAGTGTAGCCCGCTGCATCCATGTTGTCTAATACTTTTACTGCATGGGTGCCGGCAGGGAGGTTTTGCACCGGCTGATCATCATTTTTCTTTGAACATGATGTTAAACCAAATAAACCTAAAACTGCTATTACTAAAAATATACGTTGCATAAGAATTACCATTAAAGTTGTATAATTATTCTAATTTATAAATACAAATATATCAAAGGCAAATACAATCTCCGAATGTATGAAATTTGTTTTCTTTTTTTTAAATCACTGTTTTCCAAAATAATTTTAGAATTCATAATAACCTGCGAAATTATGCAGGATTATTATTTTATATAACTCTCTACAGAACAATCCTGCTTATTTCGTCCGTACGCAATGGCTCAGCAAGAATCTAAGCTACAAAGTTGCGACACAAAT
>JAJYSI010000465.1 GCA_021793635.1 Bacteroidota bacterium | reverse complement strand
CGAATAATTAAATGCGACCGTAGGCAATGAATATAATCCCATGCCTGCATCAATTCTTCCCTTATAATAATTCAACGAATCAATCTTCATTAAAGAGCCTTGAATCGGAATATCAATTTCTTTTACGTGTAAATTTTCCGGCGAGAAAATAGGTTTAAAGAATTGTTCCGATAAAGTGGAGACAAACGGAGGAGGAATTTTTTTTGCATTTTCAACAGAAATAATATCCTTCCCGGTAATTACAAAATCCGGTAGCTGAACGCCTGGATTTTGTTTTTGCCCATCTTGGGCAAATAGATATATACAACCAAAAAGAAGTATTGCAATAATTTTTTTTATCATTTCAATTTCCTCAGCTTTAATCTGGCTTCATTTCCCAAAACATCGCTGTGATGATTCATAAATACCGAGCGATAAATTTCTCTTGCTTTTTTATAATCCTTTAATTTAGCATAACAATCGCCAAGTCTTAAATTAGACTTAGCAACCCATTCCTCATAAGCCGGGAAAATAGTGCCGACAGTGACAAAAGCAGAGATAGCATCCTGAATATTATTTTGCTCAAATAGTATTTCACCTAAATAATATTGTGATTGTGCGCCAATCTCATCAGTTCTTGTTTGTGCCAAATCTTGTAGATATGTAGTTGCGTCGGTATAATCTTTAGCAACCATGTCAATAATGCCTAATTCAAGTTTTGATTTCTCTGCAAAAACGCTTTGCCCATATTCCTGGATAATTGTATTAAATACTTGAGCCGCAGAGCTAACGTCGCTATTATTCGATAATGTCATTCCCTTCATAAACAAAATTTCAGGAAAGCGAAGTTTATCAGGCAAAGTTTTTAATGCCTTATCGAATAACTCAAGTGCCGCAGTATAATTTTTCATTTGGTTATAAATATTTCCCATCTCAATAACTGCAGCTGGGGCGGATTCGCTATTAGGATAGGAATCAAAAACACGTTGGAAATAAAATAACGCATCCTGGTTTTGGTTTAAATTTTCCGCACTCTTCCCTACCCAATAATAAGCCTGAGGCACAAGCTTACTATTCGGATAGTTAGCAATAAATTCTTTATAACTCAACTCGGCATCTTTATAATCCTGAATGCTGTAATAAATATCGCCTTTCTTAAAATAAATTTGGTCTGCCGAGGACATACCGGGATTTGCGTCAACAAATGAATCAATAAGAGTAATTGCTTTTTCCGGATGGTTCTCAGCAACGTAGCAATACTGAATTCCATTTATCGCATCAAAAACATGCGGTGAGGAGGGAAAATTTGTCATCACATCTTGATAATTTATTATTGCCGAATCATATTGAGCAAGATTATAATAGGAATCGCCGATGGAATAATATAAAACGGGCGCAAGCGAAGAATTAGGATATTTATATAAAGCATTCCTGTAGCTGTCAATAGCTTGGGAATAATTTCCTTGCTGAAAATAAATCCAGCCAATGACGTACAACGATTTATCGGCATATTCTGACCCGGGAAATTTTTCTTGAAGACTTTGAAATTCCTTTATTGCATCTGCAGTTTTATTTGCTTTGTAAAGGGCTTGTGCGTATTGATAATAAGCGTAGGGATTATCGAATGCACCCACGTCACGCCTAAACATTTCTTTGTAAATTTTACTCGAAGCAACATAATTTTTGCTTCCGTAATAGCTGTCGGCTAATCTAATTCGCGCATCAAGAATTCTTGAGCTTTCGGGGAATTTTTCAACATACTCCGAAAATGCCTTTGCTGCATTATCAAATTCTTTTAGATTAAAATAACAGTAGGCTTTACCATATAACGCAAGGCTACCGACTTCTATATCATCAAAGTTAATTTTATCGTATCTACTTAATGCATCTCGATATTTTCCAAGCGCATAATAACTTTCTGCAAGATAGAAATTAACCTTATTTTTATCAAAGTTCGGTTCACGAAAATTTATATCGGATAAATTAGCTATTGCATTGCCGTACTTGTGCAGAAAAAATTCCGAAGCGCCTAAACCAAGCATCGATCTGTCGATTAATTCTGCCGGAGCTGAAGGAATTTTTATAGCCTCTTCAAAATAGTTGTTTGCTGTTTCATAATTCCTTTTCTCTAATTCAATTTCGCCAAGGAGCATTAACGATTTTGATTTAATTGAACTGTTGGAGTCAGCAGATGAGGTTTTCAAGTATTTCTCAGCCAGATCATACTTCTTTGTATTAAAATAAAGTCCGCCAAGTTGAAACATCACACCATTGACCAATGAGCTGTTCGGGAATCGCTTTGTAAATTCACGGTACAAATCAAATGCTTCCGTTTCCTTACCTGCATATCTTTCTGATTCGGCTTTCCAGTAAAAAGATTTTATAGCAATACTATCTTCACCGTCCGAAATAGAATTAAACATCTTGTAGGCGTTTTCATAATGTTTTTGTTGAAAGTAACACCATGCTAAACCATATTTAGCGCTTCGCAAGTCTTTATAGCCAGGATATTTTTCTATAATCTCAATATAAGCTCTTTCAGCCTGCGGGTATTCTTGAAGTCGGTAATAGGAGTTGGCTAATAAATAAATGTCCTCAGAATATTCGTCCGCCGGAAGATTCTTTAATGCAGGATTGTTTAACTCGAGTGTGGCAGAATCATAGTCCTTTACTTTGAAATAACAAATACCGATTCTAATATGTGCAGCGTTTGCAAGCGGGCTATCACTATGATAAGATAAAAGATTATCATAATACTTTATCGCACTATCGTAATCCCCTATCTTTTCATAGATATTTGCTAAAGTATAAATCGAGTAGTCAATATATTTGTTGCTAGGATTATTTTTAATAGCATCTTTCAGAAATACAATGGCATCTTCAAGATTATTTTCTTTGGAGTAATCTTCCCCGATCCAATAATAAGATTGCCCGGCATAGATGCTCGAAGGATATTCATCAATAAGTATTTTAAGACGCGCCCTGCTTTCAGAATACTGACTTGTTTCAAAATAAATTAGTCCAAGTTTAAATAAAGCCTTATCCCTAAAATTTGACCACTTAAAATAATTTACCAAATATTCAAAACCCGCTGCGGCGGCATTCTTTTCCCCTAGTTTTAACAATGCATCTGAAGAAAAATATTTTGCGGTTGAATATAATTCGTCAGTTAAATGGTGTTCAACAAATAATTTTTGAAATAGACGGTTTGCAAGAGCATACTGCCGGGAATTGTATGCATTCATGGCGTCCGAATA
>JAJYSI010000464.1 GCA_021793635.1 Bacteroidota bacterium | reverse complement strand
AATAAAGTTCGCGCTAAAGTTGATAACAATTTTGATAAACCGCTAATTCATACTATACGAGGGATTGGATACATAATAAAAGATGAATAATTATTTATCGTACAGCCATGAATAAGCTAAGACTTTTCGTTTCTTCTACAAGATTTAAGGCTACTATCTGGTACTCATCATTATTTTTAATTTTAGAAATATTGTTAGGGGCATTGATCTATCTTTACCTATATAATACACTTTTAGATAACCTTGACCTTGGTCTGAAAAACCAAGCCAAAGCAATATTGCACCATGTTGTTGAGAAGCATAAGGATATAGATAACTTCGTACCAGATTCAGTCTATGCAAGTCCCGAAGACCTGATTTGGGATGTTATCTACAATGAAGTTGCGCTCAATCAAAGAAACAACTACATTCAAATTAACGCTAAAGATAAAATAGTATTTAAATCGGCAAATCTTCAGGATGATACACTTTCCTTCCCTTCAAAAAATGCGCCGGTGAATTTATTTAGTTTTACAGACTCAACTTTATCTCAAAAACCGATCAGGTGTGTTAAGCTAAATGAGGGGCAATATAAAATATTTGTTGCCTTTCCGATTCATCAGATTATTCAAACGTTAACAAGTCTGGTACATATATTTGAGCTGTTAGCTCCTATATTTATTATAATCTCAATAATCGGCGGCGGTATAATTTCAGCCAAATCACTTTCAAGAATTGACGCAATAATTAAAAAGACAGAGGAGATTACCGCACTTAATCTTGACGAAAAAATTATCGGGGAAAAATATAGCGATGAATACGGCAGGCTTGTTAAGAAGATGAATGAAATGATCAGCAGAATTAAAACTTCAATCGATTACATGAACCAATTTTCAATTTCGGCCGCTCATGAATTGAAGACACCTCTTACAATATTGCGCGGTGAAACAGAAATTGCGTTAAAATCCCGCAAGACACCTGAAGAGTATATTGAAGTCTTGAAAAGTAATTATGAAGAGACCATAAGACTGACAAAAATTATCGACAATCTTTTCTTCATATCAAAAATTGATCATTCTTTAATTGATATAAATAAATCCCCGGTACATATTGACGATTTCCTAAAAAACGTTACCGAGAGTTTAAAGATTTTAGGAATTGAAAAGGGAATCACCTTAACAGTCATTCCCTCTTCAAATCCCTTAGTAGAAATTGATAAAGAATTAATGACGCAAGCTTTTTCAAACTTGATTGATAATGCAATCAAATACGGCGAAGAAAATAGCGAGATAATTATTAAGAGTGAAGCATACGACAGCGATAAGATTAAATTGAGCGTAATTAATAAAGGAGAAGGTATTCCCATAGAATCGCTGCCAAAAATATTCAATCGTTTCTACCGGGTGGAATCGTCGAGAAATAGAAGCACCGGCGGTGTCGGTTTGGGTCTTTCAGTTGTAAAAGCAATAGTAACCTGGCATGGCGCGGAAATTATTGCAAAATCGGAAGCAAACAAAACTACCGAATTTTCAATTATTATAGGGAAAAGCCAACACAATAAATTTCCGGAATCTCAAGCCGTATAAAAGACTTATTTTTCTCCGAATAATTTCTCCCAACTTTCAGTCGAAAGGCTTGTATTCGCCTTCTCATCCTCTTCTTTCTTACTTGAAAGAGAATTTAACATAGCGGAAAATTCATTACTGGATAATACCTGACATCCATTAACGCGAGCAAAGTTTTTAACTTCCAAGTCCGATGATACAACAATAATATTTCTCGGATTTTTAGAAGAATCAATCTGACGTTTGATCTTTGCATCTGCTTTTTCGTTCATGCTATAAACAATTTTTATATTGGAAAGCTTCACAGGTATACTCTCATAACCATCAAAGTGGAGTGTAACATTGACATTCCTTCCATAAAAGAAATCATCTATCATAAAGGCAAGCTTATCTCTTGTTGCTTGATTATCATGATTACTAAGTAATTTTTTGAAAGACTTAATTTTATAGATTAAATTATTCCCATCGATAATATAATTTTTCATAAAAGGAGTTCGTGTTTTTATTGTCAATTTACTTTCCGTTATAAAATTGATCTCTCTTTGTAAGTTTCAAATCTTGAAGCTGGGGAGCTTTGACTCTAATTTCAAAATAATAACCTGAATAAATTCCAATTGGATTCCAAGTAAAATTCATTTCCCAACAATGCAGATCTCTTGAAATTTTGATTTGAGGTGCAGCAAATTGATGAGCTTCAAAGTCGTAACTTCCGGCAAAAGAAAGCTTCCAATTCGGAGTCAGATTGAAATCAAGACTTGCATTCATGTTAGAAATTTTTGTTGGGTTATATGGATCAACCTTTGAGTAAGTGAAGTTATAACTTATATATAAATTCCACGGGATGGTGAAATCAGCTTTCTTTTCAGAGTAAATTCCCTGGTAAACAGTTTTATCCGATTGTTCTAAGGTATAAGCACTTTCGGCGGAACTATTTCTTTCTTTAGAAGAAGCCGATTTTAATTTTTCTCCGGAGAGACTAGTCGATACAGAAAAATTAAAACTTGTTAGTCTTAATAAACCTTTCCCTTCATCAACCAAAAATTTATTTATTCTGCTAATACCGGGAGCATAATCGTACATAGAGAAATTTGATGACCCTGAAAAATTAAGATAATCTCCGACTTGAGTTCTATAGCTTAAACTTAAGTCTGAAAATTTTAAGCTATCTGCTGCAAAATTGTAGCTCATGTTAGCCGAAAGATTGAGAAGTTGAATCTTATTTTCCTTTGAAGTCGTGTCCGTTGGGTCTGCGTTAGTTTTCATTTCAAAAATATTTCCTACGGAAAAGGAAATATTTTGCTGCTCGCCGGAAGGTGGACCTCCGTATATTTCTCTTTGGAATTTATCGTATGAAATTATTTGCCCATTTGCATTTTTATAAGTGCCGTAATAATTCCACATCGGTTTAGAATAATCAGGTTGAAAGTTATAAGAAATAGACGGGATTACGGTTTGCCTAATAGCGCTAATTCCGAGCATATCCGGTTGAAAAATACCATAAAACCTTGTTGAGGCAGAAAGTCCCAGGTTAAAGGTTCTTACAAAATTAATTTGCTTAACATCGTTTGTAATAATAGAATCACCTCCTGTAGAAGCAACGCCGGCATAATTTTCTTGAATACGTTTATTGTACCAATCTTCCTGATAATTTATGTTGGGGGTCAAGCTAATATAGCCAATCTTTGGTGAAGCGCTA
>JAJYSI010000463.1 GCA_021793635.1 Bacteroidota bacterium | reverse complement strand
TCTGATGAATATAAAGTTCGGGCGGAAGTTATCGTTATGAACTCTTTAAGCGCTCATGCCGATTCAAACGAGTTAACTGATTACTGCAATAATCTTGAAAAGAAAAAATTAAAAAATATATTTCTTGTTCACGGTGATTATGACCAGCAGCAGAAATTTAGCGATAGGTTGAAATCAATAGGATTTGAAAAGATTAGTATTCCGTCAAGAGGCGATGTCTTCGAAATTTAGTCTTATTGTTATCCTAATTTTTATTTTTCTTGCTGGCTGTCAGCGTGAGATTGATATGGTGCAGCCAACCAGCGATTTGCCTCCAGCTGTTCCGGTGGGAGTTGTTGTAATTTTCGCTGATGACGGATCTGTCGGACTTGCATGGCAAAGTAATTCCGAGCCGGATTTATATGGCTACAACATCTACAGAAGCATCGATAGCGTTCATTTTTCTGCAATCAATTTTACAACAAATAATTATTATGTTGATGACTCACTAAACTATAACACAACTTATTATTACCGTGTAACGGCAATTAACTTAGGAAACAAAGAAAGTCTTCCTTCAAATATTGTTTCCGGTAAACCAATAAATCTTTACCCGCCTTCACAACCTTTGGGATTAAGCATCAACGCTCGGAATTGGGAAGGAAATATTTCGGTGTATCTTAGCTGGAATCAAAATTATGAAGGCGATATTGCAGGCTTTAACATATACCGCAGCCAGACATCCGGATTTAATTCCGACAGTACAAATCTAATCGGATTTTCAAATGGAATAGACTTTACCGATACACTTAACCTGAAACTTTACACTCAATATTATTATAGGATTCGAGCTGTTGATAAAGGCGGTCTGAAAAGTACACAAACACCGGAAGTCAATGACGAGATATACGGCATACCACAGATTATTTTCCCGCAAGATGGAACTCAGACAACGTATTTCAATAGCTTTGTTATTAAAGCGATTGGGGTGCCTGCAAATTATAAGATTGTTGTACAGGATAATAAATTTTTCGGCACCTTCTGGAGTACTAATTTTTCCTCCTCGGTCGTCAATGATACTATTTCCGTAAATTTTAATCCGAATTATATCAACACAGATGTCCCTTATTACTGGAGGATTGCAACTTACTCTCAAGGTAGCAGCCAGCCAAACAGCGTATCGCCGCTTTATAAATTCATTATAAAACAGTAGTTTTAAAAAGTGATTAGTTGAAGATAAAATTTTTACGGAAATCTTTTTTTGGACAAAACTGCTGCGATAATAATTCTCTTGACGTTCTTTGTCTCGTCTGTTTTTGCTCAGGAACAACTTGACAGCCTGGAGTACATTCAATCTGCCATTCCAATAAATATTCTCTCAAGCGCTTATAATAAACAACTGAATACATTTAATCTTAACTCTGCTCTTAACTACTATTACAAAACAGGCGGGCTAAATTTTTATCTAAATGAAAATTACAATTCTACATACATCCGTTCATTCGATGCCAGCAGCAGGGATCAGCATGCACTTATGGCTACAAGTTCTTATTCCGTAAATCCGATATTTGGCTTTGGTTTACACTTAGATAATAATATTTATTCGGACAGCCGGCAAATAGACATAAACCAAGCTTCTATGTCCGCTCTCTCCGCTTTTACTCAAATAAATCCGGTCGATAAGGTTTCACTCTCCCCTTTTTTCGGCTATGAAAATAACCGGCAAGTCGGTGAAAGCGATAACGGATATATGTATGGTGCCGAAGGGTTATTAAATAATTACAGCATCTCAAATTTTATTTTGCTTTCACAGCTAAGATTTGAAAACGAAGACATTTCTCCGAGAAAAAATACATTAAGATATTTCAACTTTGAAGCGACAAATTCATTTGAAAATAATTTTTTAAATGTTGTAGGTTTCCAGTATCTTCAGAATAGAAAAGATTTTTATTTTACTGCAGATTCCGTTACAGCAAGTCAATTCGGGATTAAGAACAATATCCAAAGCAGAACAGAGACTAATAACATTCTTCGGGATAGGCTGAGGCTTGGGAATTTTTTAAGCATGTTCACTCAAAATTTAACCGGCATGATTTCATGGAGAACGATCGATAGAAATACTAAATACAAGTCGTTAAAATTAATGTCACCTGCTCTTTTTGATGATCAAATAAATGAGCTAAAAATTGAGATGGAATCTATTACAAATTTTCATTCCGATTTCTTTGATGGGAACCTTAGATTTAATTATTCAGAAAGGGATGAGCGGCACCAGGCAATTGATTTCCCGGGTTCTAATCCGGTTTTCCTGCAGGAAAGACAGGATCAAGAAAGCTTGAAGAATAATGTTTCCAAACAAATGACTCTTTCAATTTTCGGAAGCATGAGTTTGTCACCATCTGATAAATTGAATTTCAGTCTTTTCCAGAATAAACTCAGCTATGATACTCCAAGCCCGCTTAATTATGACGACCGGGATGAATTGCTTTCAATTGCTCGGCTCAATTATGTAAAAACTCTAAATCCGTTCTTTGATATTTTTATTAACCTTGAAGGAACTTATAACCAGATAGTTTATATTTATTCCGAGGAAAGTTCAAATAACAATATTAACCGCATTTTAAATTTGACAACAGGCGGAACTTACAACGGCAAGTATGTAACTTCGACAAACAGCTTCGAAGTTTCTGCGAACTATACTGTTTACAATTTTGAGGATATAAATCCGAACTACCGAAGTTTTTCATTCAGACAATTTTCGGCAGTAGATTCTTCCGAAATAAGGCTTACTAGAAGAGTCAGCCTTGTACATTTTGGATATGTCAAGTTATCCGAACAGGGCGATCTTAAATGGGCATCTTTTTCAACTCATCCTACCAGATATTTAAAAGAAATTTATTCTGAGCCGAAATTTGTGTTTAGGAATTTTTTCGGATCGATAGCGCTCGGATTAAGATTTTATTCGCTTTCAACTTACAACTATCAGGGATTACTGAAAGTACTCGATACAAAATATGTAAGCACTGCGCCTTTAACCGAGATTTCAGTTTTGATGAATAATAGTCTAACAGTTAACCTACTCGGCTGGTATGAATTTATTGTGATAAACAGAACTTCCCACAAACAGCAGGCAAATTTAAGTATAAATATGACCTGGAATTTTTAATTTACCTAAAACCATTGACAGTAAATATTTTTTTATTATTTTCCCCTCAAAAATTTTTGGATTTTCTTGGCAGAGAGTAAATATCACTTAGAGATCG
>JAJYSI010000462.1 GCA_021793635.1 Bacteroidota bacterium | reverse complement strand
TGAAGGTCCCCAATACAAAATTAGAAATATTGTCTGGGAAGGGAACACTATATTCCCCGATAATGTGTTAAATGCAAGACTGAATTTTAAAAAGGGAGATATCTTTAATTACCAAAAATTTGAACAGAACCTAAAAGGAAATAAGGATCAGACAGATGTTTCTTCCTTATATTTAGATAGTGGTTATCTAACTTTTAATTTGCAAACTGACGAGAAAAAAGTTCCTGGCGATTCTATTGATGTTACAATCCGCTTAGATGAAAAAAACCAATTTAAGGTCGGAAGAGTTAGTATAATAGGGAATGATAAAACAGAAGATAAAGTTATTCGGAGAGAATTATTTACAATTCCAGGTGACTATTTTAACAAAGGCCTTCTCCTTCGGAGCATTCAGCAACTTGCTAATCTAAAATACTTTGATGCTGAAAAATTATATGGACCTGACGGAATTGGCACATCGTTTCAAAACGACAGCACTGTAAACGTGTCGTTTAATGTACTAGAAAAATCAAGTGATTATCTTAATGCTTCTGTTGGTTATAGTGGAAGTTTTGGATTTAGTGGCGCAATAGGAGTTATGTTGTCTAACTTTGCTCTTGCCCACCCTTTTTCTATTGGCGGCGGCCAAATCTTAAGCTTTAACTGGCAATTCGGCGTTGGAAATTATTATCGTACATTTTCTCTAGGTTTTACAGAACCCTGGCTGATGGATACACCTACTCTTCTTGGGTTTGAAGTTTTTGATACAAGACAACAATATATTTATGACCTTCAACAGAGCGGTGCAACAGTTAGAGTTGGTAGAAGACTTAAATGGCCGGATGATTATTTCAATGTTCAAGGCATGTTTAGATATCAATACAACGATGTTATCAATGGCGCGGGAACCTATGCTCAAGGAACAACTCATCAATATACAATCGGTGCAACCATAAGCAGAAAAGATATTGACAATCCGATTTTCCCTTCTCGTGGCTCCTCGGTAGTCTTGGATGGACAATTGTCCGGAGGCCCTTTCCTTCCCGGTGATGTGAATTACTATAAACTTTCTTTTACTGCCGAATGGTATAAGAGTTTATTCAACACAAATAGAATTGTTTTATATACGGTTGCCGATATGGGGTATATACATGAACTTGATTATGCAACCAATTTTAAAATTAATCCGTTTGAAAAATTCTTTATGGGTGGGAACGGACTTGTTATTGCTACAACTCCACTTCGCGGGTATGATGATAGATCAATCGGCCCCGTTGATGCATACGGTAATGTGCTTGGCGGTAATGTAATGACGAGATTTACAACAGAGCTTAGATTCTCCGTTACACAGGACCCTGTTCCGATTTTCTTGCTTGCCTTTGCGGAAGCAGGAAATGTTTTTCAGGATATTCTTTCGACCGATCTTTTTAATTTAAGAAGATCCGTCGGTGTTGGTGCAAGAATAATGATAAATCCAATTGGACTAATTGGTTTTGACTTAGGATATGGATTCGACAGAAAAGCTGTCAACGGAAAAGATCCGGCATGGCTTTTCCACTTTCAATTCGGTAAAGGCTTTTAATTAACTTATAACAAAAACACAGAGGTAAGAATAGTGAAAAAACTTCTTTTGATCCTAACGGTTCTTTTAATCGGCAGTAATTTTTTATCTGCCCAAACCGCTCAAAAAATTGGTTATGTTGATTCTCAACTAATTCTGAATCAACTTCCAGAAGCAATTAAAGCTCAGGGTGATCTTGATGCGCTTACAAATAAATGGTCATCACATCTTGATAGCCTTAAAGCTGATTACCAGCAGGCTCTTGAAAATTACCAAAAGCAAGCAAACACAATGCCCGATAGTAAAAAGCAATCGGCACAGCAAATACTTATTGCCCAACAAAACGGTATTCTTGATTATCAAAAGGAAAAGTTTGCCCAGGGTACAGGTGATATCTATAAAGAACAGGATAAAATTTTTACTCCTGTAAAAAACAAAATATATAAAGCAATTCAGGAAGTTGCTAAAGAAGAAGGAATGAAATTCGTCTTCGATAAAGCTGGCGACGTTGTTCTCCTTTATGCTGACCCAGCTTATGATATTACTTATAAAGTTCTGGATAAACTGAAAACATCTGTTAAATAAAAATTTATCTTATTTTTTTATTGTCTCGATTTCTAATAAATCGGGACAATATTTTAAATTGCTATGATAAAGTGAGAGGGTGTTATTTAAATTTGATACTCTTTAATAAGTTATTTCCAAAACTAATTTAAATACGGAGTTGAAAATGAAAACGCGAGTATTTTCTTTTCTCTTTTTTTCCCTCTTATTTTTTTCGGGAATTTCTTTCGGTCAGTTAAAAATCGGCTATGTCGATTCTAAAACCATTCTGAGCAAAATCCCGGACGCCCAAGATGCACGACTTAAGCTTGACGGTTTAATTCGCGATTGGCAAGCCGAACTGAGCAAAATGGAAGCTGCCAAAAAAGTCAAACAAGATGACTTTGATAGAAGAAAATTAATTATGACCGATCAAACTAAGATTGAACTGGAAACAGCAATAAAGAATCTTGATAAGCAAATAAATGATTATCGAGATAAAAAGTTTGGAACAAACGGCGAGCTATTTCAAAAACAAGAAGAACTAATGAAACCAGTCCAGAACAAAGTTTTTAATGCTATTCAAGAAGTGGCAAAAAAAGAAGATCTTGATTTTGTTTTTGACCGGAGCGCTAGTATTTCAATCCTTTATGCAAAAGATAAATACGATATTACACCACAAGTTATGGATTTGCTTAAACTCCAATAAAATATGAGCTGAATTTAATGAGCTTTAAATTATCCGATGTAGCAGAAATAATCGGTGGAAATTTAGTCGGTGATAAAAATCTAATTATTAACAACCTTGCGAAAATCGAAGAAGCCCAGCAAGGTGATCTTACTTTCCTTTATCTTTCAAGCTATGAAAAATATTTTCCTACTACAAAAGCATCGGCAATACTTGTTAATCCTGGTTTTAATAAATCAAGATCCGATTTATCTTATATTGAAGTTAAGGATCCAAATAAAGCATTTTCAAAAATATTAATCCATTATTTCTCACCTAAATATTCTTTAGAGGGAATTGATGAATCCGCTTATATTCACCCATCAGCTGAAATTGGCGCGAATTCCGCAATTGGGAAAAATGTTGTTATTTCCGCCGGATGCAAAATAGGGAAAAACACTAAGATTTTTCATAATACAGTTTTGCTTGAGGATGTTGAAATCGG
>JAJYSI010000461.1 GCA_021793635.1 Bacteroidota bacterium | reverse complement strand
AGGGCGATAAAATGAAATTCAGGAAATTTACAAGTCTATTCAGTTTACTAAATGTTTGTCTCTTTACATTTATCGCTATCTCGTGTAAAGAATCTTCATCGCCTACCGAACCTCAAATCAAAACTTTAAATGCAGAGATCATTGAAAAGATACAAGCAGCCACCGATAAAATAATGATGAATACCCAAGCCCCGGGACTGATGGCTTATATCGGTGTTGATGGAGAAGGGGAAGGAATATACATTATACGAGGCGTCTCCAATTTAGTTACAAGTGAGCCAATGAGTATTAATAACTATTTTAGAATTGGAAGCATTACAAAAACAATTACTACCGAGGCAGTTCTGATATTGGTTGATGAAGGCAAAATTGATTTGAACAAACCAATCTCTTTTTATTTACCCGAATTAAAAATTCCAAGTGGAGATAAAATTACAATTCCGATGCTTGCAAATATGACCAGCGGTTTGTATGACTATGCTGATGAGGATTTAATAAATTCTTTGTCAAATTCGCATGGACAAAAAGTCTTCACTCCGGAACAACTTTTAACTGGAGCTTTCAGTTATCCTATACAATTTGAACCGGGCACAAAATACGAATACTGCAATACCAATTATTTGTTGTTAGGATTATTAATTACGAAAGTGACGGGAAAACCTGTCATGGATATATTTAATGAAAAAATTTTTCAACCATTGGGAATGAAAAACACGTTTTGGCCAAATACAAGTTACATGCCTTATCCATATTCTCACGGCTATTTCCTCGAGAAAAATAATTCTTTAACAGATGTAACAAATTGGAATCCATCATGGGGAGACGCGGCGGGAATCCTTATCTCCAATTTCTCCGACCTGAAAATATGGGCTAAAGAGGTGAATGAAAGAAAACTGCTTTCCGATAAAATGAAGAGTGTAAGATATGCGTGGGTTGATGGTGCTATTCCTGGAGTTACATTCTCCGGATTCGGTCTTGAAAAAGCTTTGGATTGGATTGGTAAAACGGGTGCTATAATGGGTTATAACAGCCAGTTATTTTACAATCCGATAAAGAAAATTACAATTATTATAAATACAAATTCTATGGACGGCTATCCTGCATCTTCAACATTTGCGGCATTTGCCAGCATCTTAACTCCGTCTAAATAGACTATCTGGCAGAAAGTTCATTAAATATTAAATGAAGGAAATAAAATGAAAGTCTGGAAATTCACAAATCAGTTCAGTTTACTAATTGTTTGTCTCTTTGCTTTTATCGCTATCTCATGCAAAGAATCTTCATCACCCACTGAATCAACAAACAAAATTTTAAATGCAGAGACCATCGAAAAGCTACAAACTGCCGCAGATAAAGTAATGATGGAAAACCAAACACCGGGTATGATGGCTTATATAAGTGTCGATGGAGAAGGTGAAGGCATATACATCACGCGGGGCGTAAGCAATTTAGCTACCAGCGAACCGATGAATATTAATAATTCTTTTAAGATAGGAAGCATTACTAAAACATTTACTACTGAGGCAGTTCTAATATTGGTAGACGAAGGCAAAATTGATTTGAATAAACCAATATCTTTCTATTTACCTGAATTAAATATTCCAAGTGGTGATAAAATTACAATTCCGATGCTCGCAAATATGAGCAGCGGTTTATTCGACTATAGCAGTGATATGAACTTATGGACTCCGTACATAAATTCAAACGAGGAAAAAGTTTTCACACCGGAAGAATTATTAGCTCTGTCTTTCAGTCATCCGCTGCTTTTTGAACCCGGTACGGAATACAATTACTGTAATGCCAATACTGTTTTATTGGGATTATTAATTAAAAAAGTAACCGGAAAAGAAGTAAGAGATGTTTTTAATGAAAAAATTTTTCAACCACTGGGAATGAAAAACACGTTCTGGCCTAATACACGCTACCTGCCTTACCCATATAATCACGGTTATACATCTCTTTTAACAGGCTCTTTAATTGAATCAACAAATTGGAATACGTCATGGGCAGATGCAGCAGGATGTCTGATCTCCAATTTCTCGGACTTAAAAATATGGACTAAAGAATTGTATGACAGAAAACTACTTTCAGATAAAATGAAGAGTGAAAGATTTGCATGGATTGATGATGAACCCGGAGTAAAATATTCTGGTTTTGGTATTGAAAAAGTTTTTGATTGGGTTGGAAAATCTGGTTCTATATTTGGCTATAACAGCGAAACATGGTACAATCCGGTAAAGAAAATTACAATTATTATAAATACCAATTCGAATGACGGTATGCCTGCAGATAATGTATTTATATCATTCCTTAACATCCTAACTCCGTATAAATAAACAACGGAATTGAGATTGTTTTTTCACGGGGAATAATATCATAATGAAGGCGGCTACATCAGTATTTCTACCAGTAACTTTACATTATGTTTTATTGCCATTTTGGCTATTCATTATACAATCCGAAGCTAAAATTTTGTAAGCTGTCGCTTGCCCAGCTAGTGTAAGGTTATGTGCTGCTACCGGTTTTACCTACAAAACGGCGTTCCGCGAAAGCGGTAACCGCAAACAACGCCGTATCAACAAGTAGTAAACTTTTTCTCATAAGCTTTCCCATTCAACCATTCATCCATTCATCTTTTCTCTCAATGCTTCCACAATTCCCTATCCAAACTTCTATACTGTATCGCTTCGCTTATGTGCTGCGGTAAAAGGTTTTCAGATTTTTCAAGGTCTGCGATGGTGCGGCTTACTTATAGAATTTTTATGGTAGGATGGATTGATTTGTCAAGCAGTGTTTCAAATAAATGTTATTTTTATTTTATCCTTTACTTTATTAAAATCCTTATCCATCGTGATTATTTCCAATCCATGTTCTTCAGCAATTTTAAACTGGTAAACATCATCAAAATCTAATCCCGTATTCAACTTGGCATCGGCTAAATTTTTATAATTCTCTTTTGATAACGTAATAATTTCAACTTTCGGAACTACATCAGCTGAAAACTTTTGAAAGATATTTTCTTTACCATTTCTAAATAAAATAACTCCGATAGAGTGTAAAGAAAAATCAGAAAGATAGAGTCTGCCGACATTTGTATCTAAAGTTTGCTTACAAATATCTTTTTTTTCTTGAGATAGCAGCACCTCTAAAAATATATTAGTATCGATAAGATACATTATCTCCACTCCATCGCTTTATGCTGCAATTCAACCGAAGTAAATTTTTCTTTTATATCTGATAAACCACCCTCCCAATCAAA
>JAJYSI010000460.1 GCA_021793635.1 Bacteroidota bacterium | reverse complement strand
GTCGGCAATCCCCAATCCCAAAAATAATTAGATTCTTCTTTATTACGAAGAATTTCGACACCTGCCCAGCTTGTACCGCCTGCACCGGCAACATCAATTCCTTTGACACCGGTTTGAAGTATTTTCTTAGCAGCTTCTTTTGAAATTCCAGCGCCAACCTCTTTAACCACAACCGGTATATCTAAAGATTCAACTAATTTTCCAAGTGACTTAAGAAGACCGGTAAAATTTGGTTCTCCTTTTTTTTGCATCAATTCCTGAAGAGAATTTAAATGTACTACCATTGCATCGGCATTAATTAATTCAGCCAACATTTGCACAGGCTTAAATGATTTGAAAAGTACTAACTGCGAAGCGCCTATATTTCCAAGTATCGGAATATGCGGCGCATTCTTTCTAATAATTTTATAAGAGTTATGAAACGAGGTTGATTCAAGAGCCTGCCGCTGGCTACCAACACCAAGTGGAATATTTAATTCATTAGCTGCAATTGCCAGCTTAGCATTAATATTTTCAGATTCCTCAGTTCCGCCGGTCATGCATGAAATTAAAAACGGATAATTTATTTTCTTTCCTAAAAAATCAGTCTTAAAGGAAATTTTATTTAGGTTCACTTCAGTTATGGCATAATGCTTAAAATCATAATTATCAAAGCCATTTCTTTTTTCTTTATAAGAAACATCGCCGGTAAGGCATAATTGAAGATGCTCTTTTTTCCGTTGAGAAATGGAATTTGAATCGTTTGCCATAAAAATGATTTACCGCTAACAATATTGATAAAATTTTTGATGCCAAGATATTAAATTTTAGAACAATATTCTCACTCAAGCGGGCTAAAGCACTTAGCAAGTTTTCACCTTTTAGTTAAATTATTTACCTACCTGAATAGAGTGTTTTTCATTTTTCGCTTAAAATCATTAGGAGTTTTACCTTCTAATAATATATTTTCGCAACAAAGATAGAATAAACGAATAAAGGATTTATCAATGCAAAAGCCCCGTCTAAGTTTCTGGCAAATCTGGAATATGAGTTTCGGATTTTTAGGGATCCAATTTGGTTTCGCTCTTCAAAATGCAAATGTAAGTAGAATATTTGAAACGCTTGGTGCAAAGATAGATGCAATTCCTATTTTATGGATTGCTGCGCCAATAACAGGCTTAATTGTTCAGCCGATTATCGGTCATATGAGTGACAAAACTTGGGGAAGACTTGGAAGACGCCGCCCCTATTTTTTGTCCGGAGCTATACTCGCATCTCTTGCATTGTTTATTATGCCTAATTCTTTTGTACTTTGGATGGCTGCCGGAATGCTCTGGATAATGGACGCTTCAATAAATATTTCTATGGAGCCGTTCCGCGCTTTTGTAGGAGATATGCTTCCCTCAGAACAGAGGACAGTCGGATTTTCGATGCAAAGTTTTTTCATAGGCATAGGAGCTGTTGTTGCATCTGCCCTTCCATATATAATGACTAACTGGTTCGGAATAAGTAATACCGCAGCAGAAGGTGTAATCCCTCTTTCCGTTAAATTATCCTTTTACATCGGGGGAGCTATATTTTTGATTGCAGTGTTGTGGACGGTTTTAAGTTCTAAAGAATATTCTCCGGAAGAGTTAAAAAGATTCAGTGAAGGAAACGAAAAAAACAGGAACTCTTACCGACAGAACGAAGATTTTATTGAGCCTAATAAATTTTATTTATGGGGAGTGATCTGGAGTATAACCGGGATTATTCTTTTTACAATTTTTTATTTTTTTATATACATGGATTACGGTCTCGGTGTATTTTTCCTTGGAATAATTGTTTTTGGTCTTCTCCAAATACTTGTCGGATTTCTTACCGAGCAAAAGAAAACTACAGGCGGATTAGTAGTAGTAATAAATGATCTTTTTAAGATGCCAAAAGCAATGGTACAACTTTCTTACGTTCAATTCTTTTCCTGGTTTGCATTATTTGCAATGTGGATTTACACGACTCCCGCAGTTACACATCATATTTATGGAACGACGGATACTACATCGGCACTATATAATCAAGGCGCAGATTGGGTTGGTGTTCTGATGGCTGTTTACAACGGTTTTGCTGCGATTATGGCTTTTCTATTAGTATGGCTTGCAAAGAAAACAAACAGAAAAAGCGTTCATGCAATTAGCCTTGTTATAGGCGGAATTAGTTTAGCATCATTTTATTTTATAAAAGAACCCCATTTACTTTTACTACCCGAGTTAGGAATTGGTTTAGCTTGGGCATCAATACTGGCAATGCCTTACGCAATTTTGACAGGTTCCCTTCCTGCAAATAAAATGGGGGTTTATATGGGAATATTTAATTTCTTCATTGTAATCCCACAGATAACTGCTGCAGCAATTTTGGGTTTTTTCGTAAAACATATTTTCGGAGACGAAGCAATCTATGCGTTGCTATTAGGAGGTGTGTCTTTTATTTTAGCCGCAATATTTGTTTTAAGAGTTGAGGACGTCGACGAAAGTCTAAAAGAATAGCCGATTTTACGCAATTACGGGAAATTGGAGTGGAGTGTTGGAGTAATGGAGTAATGGAGTAATGGAGTGTTGGAGTAATGGAGTGTTGGAGTATGGGAGTGTTGGAGTATGGGAGTGTTGGAGTATGGGAGTGTTGGAGTAATGGAGTGTTGGGTCGACTGTCCCGGTAACTCATTTCCACCTTTACCAATGAATGATTTGATTGCTAAGTACTCCAATTCATAAATACAGTTACATATGGGCACTTCTAAAAACTATCTTTTATAAAAATTTAACGCAGAGAACGCAAAGAATACGCAACGTTCGCAGAGAACCTGCCTACCGGCAGGCAGGTATTGAAGTTTTTAGAAGTGCCCATATTATATATTGTGAAAAGATAAATCGATTAAATTACCTAAAATGATATCAACACCTTATTTAATTTTTCTAACCTTAGTAATGCACATTGCCCCCAAGCTCCAACCTTATTACCCGTTATTGAATAAGGTAATAAGGTTAAGAAAGCAGGTGCATTCATTATTGTTACTAAGGTTAATGAAGTTTAATAAGGTTGTCATTTTTATACGTCATCATATTTACGAATATGTGTACTAAGGAATTTGTTAATCCTCTACGAGGATTTATCAATACTAAATGGACTCTTTTCTACAATAATTTGACCTCTACGAGGTCAAAAAACATCCTTGTCCCGTTTGCGGGGGTAGATGTTTAATTATTGTAGAAACAAATAAACCCGATAAATACATTATCCTCGTAGAGGATAA
>JAJYSI010000459.1 GCA_021793635.1 Bacteroidota bacterium | reverse complement strand
ACAATCCCATCCGCGATCGGAATCGCAGCTTAAACTAAAAAAAATGAATAGTATAAAAATGATTTTTTTCATATTGTTTTATCACAACCGATAGCCCACGCCAAATTCCACAGCTTCAGCTTTTGCCCAATGTGCTTTTACGCCCACAGAAGCAAAGACATTATTTTTCCACACATATCGCTTTAATCCCAAGCGGTTATACAATCGATTTTCAAATTCGTTGGGCCAATAGGCGTAGTAACCCAATTGGGCAATCATGGCTACTTTATTAAACCGCCATTCGTGCCCCACAAAAATTCCGATTCGTTTATAATCTTCTTTTCCCGTTAATCCGTCTTCAGGATAAGCCACTGCACGATATCGGATATATTCTTTTAAAAATGTGGAAAAAAACACATCCACTCCCGCCTGAAACGAACTTTTGTAATTGATACGTTTATCGGCATACGCAGAGAGAATCACAAATGGTTTTCTTCCAGAGCCGATGACATCATTTTCGTTGGCGCCCGCACGAAGTTCAAAATTAAAAGTAATGGGTTCGGCATAAGTTCGACTTGGCGGATCGTCTGTTTCGATATATTCCGGAAATTCATCAGCATCAAAAAGATAATTTGCACCCAATGTAAATGCAAACGTATTTGTACTGTTGTTGGGCGCTTTGATATTTCCGTTGCTGTAATGAATCAGCGAAATTCCGGCTTGAAAACCGAAGCCTTTCCACAGATTTTCCCAAACAAAACTTCCTTTTAAATAGGTTGTACTCATCAATCGCGAACCGTAGGCATTGTTGTAATAATTATTTTCGGTGTCATAGGGATGGGTCGTATAACCCACACCTTGCCCAACGCCGATCATCAAATGTCGCTGTAAGAAATACCAATTGATATGGCCGTACAATCCAAACACATTTCCTAAATGTTCGTTATGCGAATGATGATATACCGCCGAAAAACCCCAATCCGGATAATTATAGCGACGTTCCCATTCGTTTTTTCCAAAGGTTTTGTTGTTATAGCTCAAAATGAATCCGGTAGGATGAGCCGTAATCAGATGCTGGATTTCGGGATTGTGTTCCAAAATGGTTCCATAAAAATAATCGGCGGAAATAGAAAACGGGATTGCATTTTCTTTTTGAGAAAAGCAGGAAATGGAAATCCCCGTTGCCGCTATAATAAAAAAGATAAATCGCATATTCTTTAATCGCGGCAAAGGTAAATAACTTTTTTATGGCGTTGGATTTTAATTTAAGTCCAGTTTTTCACCGTTTAAAACAATGGAATAGGTAGTTTTTACTCCGGTTTCCAGGGTGATGGAAACAGAACAATATTTTTCAAAACTCAATTTTGCAGCACGAATTGCTTTGGCAGGATCGATTTTTCCTTCCAGAAAAATGGTGACGTGAATATTTTTAAATGGTTTGGCTTCGCGCACTTCCATGCGTTCGCCTTCGACTTCCATTTTGTAGGAAGTGATTTCCTGTCGTTGTTTTTGCAAAATGCTGACAATATCGATGGCATTGCAGCCGCCAACGCCCATCAGCAACAATTCCATCGGACTCGCGCCTTTGGAAGCTTCATCGGTTTTGTTGTCCATATACACCGGCACGCCGGAATCGCCTTTGGCTTCGAATAAGAATTTATCGTTTTTTCGTTCTAAAAATACTTTCATGATGTAGGTGTAATTGTGTTATTAGGTATGTTTAAAGTTTATTTCTTTTCCAAATAGTCTTTTATTTCATCAAAATCCAAACCGCCGTAGTTTCCGCTGCTCATCAACAACAAACAGGAATTTTGATAATTTTGAGTATATAAAAAGGTCTTAAAATCCGCAGGATCGGTAAAAACAATCAAATCTTCCCGACCAAAAGCAGTTTCGATTTGTTCTTGTTTGATTTCTTGCAACTGTTTGATCATCACAGCATGAGGAGAATAATACACCACCGCCGAATCGGCAACATTTAGCGTGTTTTTATATTCTTTTAAAAATTCGGGTGTTAAACTGGAATACGTATGAAGTTCCAAACAGGCAATCAACTTCCGATTCGGATATTGATTTTTCGCCGCTTCGGTGGTTGCTTTTACTTTGCTGGGCGAATGCGCATAATCTTTATATGCCACGGCATTTTCGGTTTCGGCGATTTTTTCCAGACGTTTGCTTGCTCCTTTAAACGAAGCGATGGCTTTATAAAAATCATCTTCGGAAATCCCCATTTTCTGTGCAATTTTATTTGCGCCGGCCAAGTTGTTTAAATTGTGTTTTCCGAATACCTGCACCGCTAATTCTCCATCGGGGGTATTTATATAAGTAATCCCGTTTTTTACTGAAAAATCAGGGGTATGATAGGGAATTTTTTCGATGTCATGCGATGAATTCGCAATCAATCGATTGACTTCCGAGTCTTCTTCATTGTAAATAATGCTTCCGCCGGGTTCGATTTTATCAAGAAAAATTTCGAATTGTTCCACATAATTTTTATAGGTCGGAAATACGTTGATATGATCCCACGCAATGCCGCTTAATAATGCAATATTCGGTTGATACAGATGAAATTTGGGTCGTCTGTCGATGGGCGATGATAAATATTCATCCCCTTCAATTACCATAAATTTATTCTTTTCGGTGATTTTCACCATGGTATCAAAACCTTCCAATTGGGCTCCCACCATATAATCCACCTCTTTTTGATAAAAATTCATAACATGAAGAATCATGGAAGTAATTGTTGTTTTTCCATGAGAGCCACCGATGACCACACGCGTTTTATTTTTTGATGCCTGGTATAAATATGCCGGATAACTATAAATCTTTAATCCCAATTCTTTGGCTTTCAACAGTTCCGGATTATCGGATTTGGCGTGCATTCCGAGGATTATTATATCGATATTCGAAGTGATTTTTTCGGGGAACCATCCTTCTTTTTCGGGTAATAAACCTTTGGATTTCAATCGGCTTTTTGAAGGTTCGAAAATAACATCATCACTTCCGGTAATGTGTTCTCCTTTTTCGTGAAGCGCTAAAGCTAAATTGTGCATTGCACTTCCGCCGATCGCGATAAAATGAATATTTGCCATGAGGTTGGTTCGCTTTAAAAATTGAGGGTTTGAAGGTATAAAAATAATTATTCAATAAAGAATTCTCACCAAACGGAAGATTATTAACGATTAATTATTTCCTTCTTTTAAAAGTTTTTCTTCTGTTTTAGCACTTTCTTTATCCTCTTTTCTACTACCCATTAATTGAGTTTTCTATTGAAAAATCCCTTATTT
>JAJYSI010000458.1 GCA_021793635.1 Bacteroidota bacterium | reverse complement strand
GTTGCGTCGCGCTTTCTCATATCTTGGCTTATGTTTTAAAACGATTTCGCGACCTTACTTATGCTATTATCATCGGGTTTATTACCGGTTCCCTTGGCGTTGTTTGGCCTTGGAAAAAAGGAGTTTACAAAACGGATGAATTAGGAAACATTCTTTACGATCAGAGTCAGGACCCTATTATTGCTAATTATAAAAGATACTGGCCAAATTTGTCTGATTCCTCGACTTGGTGGGGTATTTTTTTTATTTTTGTTGGGATACTGATCGTAATGAGCTTAGAATATTATGGTCATAAAAAGATGAAGTTATGAATACATACGGATTAATTGGAAATCCTGTTGAACACTCTTTCTCAGAAAAATATTTTACTGAAAAGTTTAAACGTGAAAAAATTGAAGCTAAATACAAAACTTTCAAACTAAAAGATATCACCGAACTTCAGGATATCATCAAAAAAGAAGGCGACCTAAAAGGGCTAAACGTCACGATTCCCTTTAAAGAAGAAGTGATTCCTTTTTTAGACGAAGTCGAAGCACAAGCTGAAAGTATCGGTGCCGTCAACACCATCAAGTTTGAAGACGGGAAACGCATAGGCTACAATTCTGATGTGTTTGGGTTTATGAAGTCTCTTTTCCCACTTATCGAAAAACAACACACCAATGCATTGGTCTTAGGCACCGGCGGGGCTTCAAAAGCCATTGTTCACGCTCTACATTCATTGGGGATAGATTATAAAATGGTATCGCGCAGTCCCAAAACCAATCAATTCTCATACGAAGAAATTGATGAGGACATCATGAATGAATACAAGCTAATCATCAACTGCACGCCTCTGGGAACTTATCCTAAAACAGAAGAATCTCCGGCTATTCCTTATAAGTTTTTGACGCCGCAGCACCTGCTCTACGATTTAACTTACAATCCGCCTATAACGCAGTTTTTAGCCAATGGGCAACAACGAGGCTGCAAAATATTCAACGGTCAAAAAATGCTGGAATTTCAAGCTGAACGAAGCTGGGAAATCTGGAATGAAAAGCGTTAAGTTTCTGTTTTTTTCTTGTCGGGCTAAAAAAGAGTTTCTATATTAGAGCTAAATCATTTGGAACCTTACCATAGCCGTTCTGAAGAAGTATCTTTTTAGGCATCAACTTCAATAATAGGATTGAAATTTTTGATGTCACAATAGTTGCTTTATTCGGTTATGCGATTAAAATCAGAGATTATGTCAGAGCAAAAAGATCAAAATCAGCCCACAGCCAACGACAACAAAGCTGCTGAAAATACCAATAAAGACGATATTCAGTCAACTTCTTCTGAGGCTAACATCGCCAATAAAAAGGAAGACGCGCCTGCTATTCCTGAAAACCAGGAAGACAACGCCGAAAAAGCAAAAGAGCCAATAGAAGAGTCCGGTCAAAAAGCGAAAGACCAAACGGAATTTGAAGATAAAGATCTTTTTGAATCATCTAGCGAAACAGAGGAAGATGAAGAAGAGGAAGAAACTCTAGAAGATGAGTTCTACGGCATTCCGACGAAAGCTTATGATGAAATGAACATCGAGGCTTTGGGAGAAGAGTTGGAACGTCTTTTAAAAGCCCATCCCGTCAAAAAAATCCGTCATCATGTACGGGAAATCAAGATGGAATTTGACACCAAATTCGGAGCAGAAAGGGATCGTAAAAAGGAAGAGTTTTTGGAAAATGGAGGTAACATTATCGATTTCCATTACTCGACTCCGGGTGAGAAAAACTTCAATAAACAATATTTCGATTACAAAGAAAGACGCGATAATTATTACAAAGAAGTCAAAAAGAACCTTCAAGCAAATCTCGAGAATCGATTGTCTATTATCGAAGAATTAAAAGCCATTACCGGAGTTGGCACCGATATGAACGCCAACTTCAAGGCCTTTAAAAAACTGCAAGAACAATGGCGTAAAGCCGGTCCGGTACCGCGTAACGAATACAAAGACACCTGGAACACCTACCACCATTACGTCGAGCGATTCTATGATTTTCTGCATCTAGACCGCGAGTTCAGAGAAATGGACTACAAGCACAACTTAGAGCAAAAATTAAAAATTATAGGCCGCGCCGAAGAGTTGGGGCAAGAAAAAGACGTGAACCGCGCTTTTAGAGAGTTACAGAACTTGCACCGTATGTGGAAAGAAGACCTCGGCCCGGTCGCACAAGAATACCGTGAAGATGTTTGGGAAAGGTTTAGTGTCGCCACCAAAAAGATACATGAAAACCGGAGAGCTTACTTTAGTGAAATCGACAAGAAGCGAGAAGAAAACCTAAATATCAAAAAGGCTATTATCGCACAAATCGAAAAGCTGGCAGAACCTAAGATCAAATCGCATCGCAACGCACAAAACAGAATACAGGAGTTTAGAAAGTTACGCCAATCTTTCTTTGATATAGGGAAAGTTCCCAAAGCTCATAATCAAGACATTTGGAATACGTTTAAAGCCATTTCGAGAGACTTTAATCACAAGAAAAACGAGTTCTATAAAAATAGAAAGCAAGAACAAAAAGAAAATTATCAAAAGAAGCTCGATCTTATCAAAGTAGCCGAAGACAACAAAGACAGTGATGATTTTGAAACTGTCACCCCGCTAATGAAAAAGATACAACGCGAATGGAAAGAAATAGGCTACGTTCCTCGCAGCAAAAGCGATAAGATTTGGAAGCAGTTTCAAGCAGCTTGTAATCATTATTTCAATCGACTACATGCCAATCAAGATGAAAAAGACCAGGTGCTCTTTGACAACTATAAAAAGAAAGAAGCCTTTATTACTGCGATCAAGAAACTAGATATAGAAGGCACTCGTGAAGACAACTTAAACGCCATTAAAGCTAAAATCGAAGAATGGAAAGACTTAGGCGAAGTGCCCCATCATAAAAGACACATAGAAAAAGATTTTAATCGCGTTCTAGACGGGCTTTTCAAAAAACTGGACATCAACAAAAAAGAAGCTGAACTCCTTAAATATGAAAACAGACTTCAATCTTTAGAAGCAGCAGATGACGATAAAAAGATTCGCAGAGAAGCTTCTTTCCTTCACAAAAAAATAGATTATACCACTCAAGAAATCAGACAGTTAGAAACGAATTTAAATTTCTTTGACGTTGCCGATAAGAACAACCCACTGATGAAGAGTACTTATAAAAAGATAGAACGCTTAAAGCAGGAACTTCAAACTTGGAAGGGGAAACTCAAAAAATTAAAGCAGCTATAAAAACAGCCGAAAAGCTTTTTTAATG
>JAJYSI010000457.1 GCA_021793635.1 Bacteroidota bacterium | reverse complement strand
TTGGGAGAGGCAAGGTGAGGGCACTATTTTAATAAAATCATTTTCTTTGCTGCGATAAAATTTCCAGCGGAAATCCGATAGTAATAAATTCCGCTTGCAAGATGAGAAGCATTAAATTCAACTTGATATTTGCCTGCAGGCTTTTCTTCATTTACCAAAGCTGCAACTTCCCTTCCAAGAATGTCATAAATCCGCAGAGTAACATAGCTGAGTGCCGAAAGCTGATAACTGATCACCGTTGTCGGATTAAATGGATTAGGATAGTTCTGATGTAAAATAAAATTTGCCGGTAAATTTATCACTTCTTCAACATGAACGAGACCGCCGGTTTTCTTTAAGATAGTCCCGGCACCTCCCGCAATAAAGCCCTTAGCCGGTGTGGGGAAAAATAATGAATACAAAAAATTATTTGTTCCGCTTGGCTGATATTTCCAGCTTAGACCGGCATCGGTTGTTTTTAATATTGTTCCTTTATCCCCGACAATCCAGCCTGTGTCTTTATCGCAGAACCAAATCGAATATAGATTGAATGAAGTTGGGGAAATTTGCTTAATCCAATTTTCACCGCCGTCTATTGTTTTTAAAATAGTTCCGTTACCTGCCGCAGCCCATCCTGTATTCGAATCAACAAAACAAAAAGAAGAAATTAAGCTGCTTGTGCTGCTGTTTTTTTTAGTCCAGTTTGCCCCGCCGTTAGTTGTCTTGATTATAATACCATTCTGCCCCGCCGCCCATCCGACAGATGAATTTTTGAAAGAGATAAAATTTAAATTGTCGCCGTTTACTCTTTGAACTGTTGTCCAATTAGTTCCGCCGTTCGTAGTTTTAAGTATCTTGCCGAGCTCACCAACCGCATAGCCGTTATTCTTATCATAAAAGAAAACTGATCCCAGCCAATTGCCTGTATTGCTTGTTTGCGGCGACCACGTCTCTCCACCGTCCAAGGTATTATAAATTTTTCCATTTGCACCAACAGTCCAGCCGTTACTTTCATCCGCAAAAAAGATCGATGATAAATTATAGCTGCTGCCGGAAGATTTAGCGGACCAATTACTCCCGCCGTTTGCAGTCTTTAAAATTATCCCGCTGTCTCCAACAACATATCCTTTACTTTCATTAGTAAAAAAGATTCCGTTCAAATTATTTTTAACAGCACTTTCCTGGAATACCCAATCTGTTTTTACCGGCTGAGCATAAGCTCTTATAGAAAGGTTAACTAAAAAATCAGTGCCGGCTCCAAGCAGATACCAATCATTATCATCAAGGCTTATCCAATATTTTCCTGTCCGGATTAAAGGACTGCAATATTTTTCTATTTCCAATTCACAAGGAACAGGAGGCAATAATGTATCCGGGTATTCATATTTTATTTTAATATAAAAATCATTTCCGGCAGATAAATAGATTGGGACAGGGAGATCCACCATAAAATAACCGGCGTACTCGCGGTAATTATTAAGCGACTCACCTAATAAGCCGTTAAGATTCGAGCCGTCAAAATTATCATATATCCACACTGAAACTTTTGAATTGCCTTCTTTTGTCCACGTCATAATTTTTGTAATAGGCAGATTAATTTGAGCTTCAAATTTTGCCAAGCCGTAAGCATAAGTTTCATTTTTATATCCCAGGCATGATATGCCGCCTAACTGATCATTCATATACAAATAAGCATCGGCATTATAATCTTCTATGATAGGCCAAATATAGTTTTCGCCATGTAGGGCAACGCTGTCGGAATATGATAGATAGAAATATCCGCCTTCGCCGAAGCTTGTACCCCAGCTATTTCTTACAATCCAGGCGCCTGGTTCTAATGCAGCAGTTTTCATGGTGTCGTTCCATCCGATAAGAACAACAGCATGGTTTACTTCCTTACTTGTGCTGTCGCAGTAATATGTGTAATTTTTTGCATTATAATACTCATTTCCAAAATACATAGTTGTAGAGACAGCGCCTGTTTTATAGATAGTATGCTTAATCATATTATGCAAGGTATCTTCCCGATTTAATATTCCGGAAAGAAAAGATGAAGGTTTTATATTACCGTGGCTTCCGGTTGCTTCATTAACATAATTAGAATAAGTAACTGTACCGGCTTTTAATGCTTGATAGCAAGACGAATTTTCCTCAAGTACGGGTCCATTATATGTTGATAAATAAGAATCCGTCATCTGAAAATTTCCACCTTCGGTATAATAATAATTGGAATGGAATTCCTGCAAACACTTTTCGGAAAGGTTCGTGCTACCCCTTCCCAAACCTTTTATTTGAGATTCGATTGCGCCGAAAGCAGCATAAGCCCAGCAGAGCGGAGTCTGCATCTGATCTCTTATCGGCGTAAGCCAATCTCCATTACGCATGTCGTAATCCGAAGGCAGATCATCATCATAACGATATGACTCAGGTATTGATGATCTCGGTAGAACGGGTGCGGGAACATAATCGGATGCTTTTGGTTTAGCAAGAGATGTTTTTTGATATTTAATAAAGGCTGGATTTAAGGGTGCGAATTTTATTGAGGATTGAGCAATTATATCTCCCCAAATTGCTGCAATAAAAATAACGGCAGTAATACTGATTCTGAAAAACATGGAGCCTCCTATCTTATATTCTATTTACGAATATTTGTTAACGGAGAAGAATAACCTGCATGTCCAAAATATTCAAAATGTGTATCTTCTTATTTGAAATATACTATTTAAATTTATAATATGACACATGAACTCATCCCCTGCCCCTTCTCTTGAAAAGAGAAGGGGTGAATAACTTAGGGAGTTGGTAATTTATTGTTTGTATCTCATCAGCTTTTAAATGCTAATCTAGAAAAACAATTATGTAAAGAATACGTCTCCTTACAAGCTGTATTTCTTCTTATTTAATGTACACTAACTTAATGATCTTACTCTTCTTTTGAGAAGGATTTATGTTTTGTTTGAAATTGTAATTCAATAATTCCATTTGCAATTCTAATATAATTAAAAAAGTCAGCCGGCGCTTTACCGGCTGACTAACTACAGGTGATGCCTCAATTTATTAAACATCATTATCTCATAACATCATCTTCTCAACTTAATCATAATAGGAACGGACATGTCTGTTCAATAAACAGCCGTTATTCAAAAAGAATAACGGCTATCGCTTGAGAGTTTAATCTATCGTGGAGGGTTTTGTTAAATAACTAAGTTGATACAATTCTCAATTACCAACTACTGTGCCGATAATATTATTCGGCTTTTCAATTATTTTAAGGGAAAAAAGTATTGGCTTTTAAAATAA
>JAJYSI010000456.1:1493-3296 GCA_021793635.1 Bacteroidota bacterium | reverse complement strand
TTCTAATTTTTAACTGCTTATGGTAAACGGACTGGACATATTCAAAGAATTTTTTAAGAACTATAAAGAGAACTACCTTCTAATCGGCGGCGCTGCCTGCGATAGACAAATTGAAAACGCCGGTTTGAATTTCAGAGCTACCAAAGACCTCGATATTATTTTAATCGTTGAAGCTTATTCCGCAGACTTTGTAGAAAAATTTTGGAACTTCATTGCCGAAGGCAAATATGAAATCCAGGAGAAAAGCAGCGGTAAGAAAACCTATTATAGGTTCAAGAAGCCGGCTGCTAATGACTTCCCTTTTCAGTTGGAATTATTTGCCCGTAACCCGGATATCGAATTAAAAGAAAATGCTCATCTTACTCCCATTCCTATTGATGAAGATGTTACAAGCCTGTCTGCAATTTTATTAAATGATGATTACTATAACTTCACTCTGCAGCACAGCGATTTAATTGATGAAATTCATCTTGCTTCTACTTGTGCGCTTATCTGTTTAAAAGTTCACGCTTATTTAGACTTAAAATCACGGCAGCAGCAAGGTTCAAAAATCGACAGCAGCGATATAAGAAAGCATCGCAATGATATTGTTCGTCTAACTGCAATCTTAACACAAGAAGTAATTAACGATTTGCCGGTATCAATAGCTCAAGACTTAACAGAGCTTATAAAAGAATTTAGGAAGGATCCTCCGGATGTAGCGGCTATAGCAAAAACTCTTGGTATCCTGAATCTTGATATTGAAACAATTATTCAACAACTGGAAAAAACGTTCCACTTATGAATATATTTTGATTTTTTATACTTAATAAATTGATTTCCAAGCTCAATAACCAGCTATGTTTTTATCCAACAATAGTTAGGTAAAAACTTATTCTTTCAATATATTTTATCTTTAAATGATCAATACTTAATAATATCAAAAAATCAATTTAAACTATGGCTCGCTCAACCGTTCATTACGCCGATAACGATACTAATCGAATATTAAAAAAACTTCACAACAAATTACGCCCGGCAGGAACTCCAGTTCAAAGAGTTGAATATATTATCGAACTTTTACTTCTAAGAATCTTTGAAGTAAAACTGAAACAAGAAGATGAATTTAAACAGCTAAGAAAATTATTCACCGGTGATGAAGAAAAGAAACTTTTCTCCTTTCTTCTAAGCGTTTCAAACGAGCACATTATTTCACATCTTAATCAAACCATTTTTCCCTTTTATTCAAAAATTATTTCCGAATCCAGAAAGGTTTATAAGGGTAACTTTCCGCCAAAGGTTCAAGATCAGTTGGTTTTGATTGAAGAAGTTTTTTCCAACTCTAATTTTACCAATAATGTTACCAGCGGAAATATTGCAGAGATAATCGGCTTAGTTCAAGAACTTGATGAAAACCGTTTATTAAAGACAGATCTCCTTGGCGATGCTATTGAATCATCTTTATCTGAAAGCGGCGGAACTAAAGATATAGGTTTATATCGAACTCCTGATCATATCCGTCAATTTATGGTAGGATTAACCGAACCGAAATTTAACGATATTATATTTGACCCTGCATGCGGTACCGGCGGCTTCTTATTCGACTCTTTCGAATTTGTCATGCAGCGCGTTAAAGCATCATACAAAGAATTTGATAAGTGGCCCGGTCTAAAAGCTCATCCTGAATTACAAACATGGTTTAACAATTTTTTCTCTGATAATTCCTTGCCGTTTCCATCAGAGGATATTGCTCATAATTTTTACCGTAATGGTATAAGCGGTTTTGAATACCTTGGTATGGTTCGCAAAATGGCCGCCATTAAT
>JAJYSI010000456.1:0-1483 GCA_021793635.1 Bacteroidota bacterium | reverse complement strand
ATTTCTATATCCGCGGACTTAATCCCCACAACATCCAGCAAGGCGATTCTCTTGCTAAGTTCAATCCTGTTGAAGACAAAGAATCCAAATCCATTGTTATCGCTAATCCGCCGTTCGGCGCTGAGCGCGATCAGGAAGCTTACCCGGAAGTATGGAGCGAATATTCACGCGAATCCGAAACCACAATCCTTTTTGTTAAGCTCATGTTTGAGCATCTTAAAAAAGGCGGAACTTGCGCGACTATTGTTTCTGAAGGATTTCATTCATGGGATCAGTTTAGCGCAAAAGCTCTTAGAAAATTGTTATTGGATGAAGCCGATCTTAAAGCAGTTATTAGTTTACCGCAAGGTGTTTTTGTAAGTAAGAATGGTCAAGGTCCCAAAACTTCCATCCTTCTTTTTGAAAAGGGAAAGCCTACTGAAAATGTTTGGTTCTTCAAAGTAACTAACGACGGCTATACAATGGGAACCAACCGTAAACAAACTGCCGGCTGCCAGTTGGTTGAATGCCTGGATTTGTTTCATAATTATATAAAGCAAGGTAAGCAGCCCCCGATCTCTAAACACTCCTTTCTTATTCCGGCTAAATGGATTAAAGCTCTCGATCCGCGTATTAAGGAAAAAATTAGAAAAGAAACACGCGAAGAGCTAACCTTAAAGGGCATAGAGCAAAAAGCTAAACTCGAAGATGATCTTAATAAAAAACTTGAAGCCGGTAAAATTGATAAACAAGAAATTGCCCGTCAGCTTTTGCAGTTTGATGAAATTCTTGTAAGCAAAATTGAAAATGAAATAGCAAGCCGAATTGAAAAAGCACATACTCACTCTTTTAATCTCAATAATTATAAAAGCAATCTTAACGAAGACGAGCTGCAAACTTGGAAATATATTATCGATGGTATAAACGGAAATCAAAATTTTTCGCTTGATGAAATTTATTCTCACTTAAAAAATGATACGCCGGAAAATGCAATTAAGTATTTATCCTTACTTAATCCTCGTAATTCACTTGAACTTGATATTGCAAGAGAGTTTTTATTTAATCTTAACGAGAAACAAATTTTAGATAATTATCATCTTGACAAATTAAAAGAATTATTAAAGCGCGATAGGAAATATCTTTTTGTTAAACTTAAAGAATTTCTTATTCTAAATGACAATAAGATTAAACCCTCAAAATTTCCCGATGTTAATTGGAAGGTACTCGGCGTTTCAAATGAAACAGGAATATTTTTAAACGAAGATCTAAGTCCTGAAGATACTTCACAATCGTATTTCTTAGTTAAGCAAAATCAATTTTGCTATAATCCTTACAGAATAAACGTTGGTTCTATTGGCTTAAATGAATTTGATTATGATAATCAAATTATAAGCGGCGCGTATTTAGTTTTTGGTACCAAAGAAGATGAACTCAATCCAAAGCAACACACCTTCCCTACACAACCCACATCCTATCTCATCGACCATCGCCTGCTGAGGGAAAA
>JAJYSI010000455.1 GCA_021793635.1 Bacteroidota bacterium | reverse complement strand
TGCTTCGGAAACCAAACCCTATCACTTACAGAACATTACACCTGATGCCGTGGATCATAGATTCGGAAAAGTATCTGCGGATGAAGTAAATATTCATGACCTGAATGATAAGGAATTGAGGAACTACTGTAGAGCGGTGGTTACCGCTCACATCGAAGATGATGATATTTTAGAGAATTACATTTTCACCTTGACAGCACCGACCGGAATTGGTAAAACAATGACCGCTTTGGATTTTTCTCTAAAGTTGAAAAATAAGGTAAAAAAGGAATTAGGGATCGATTCAATGATAATCTATGCCTTGCCTTTTATCAATATTATTGAACAAGCATTAGATGAATATAAAAAAACTGTAGGCAATCAAGACGTGAAAATTCTTGGACATTATCAATATTCCGATATCTTCGGAGAGGATACCAAAAGTGAAAGCTCTGAAGAAACCAACTACAATCAAAAGTTGATGGTCTTGGATACCTGGCAAGCAGATATTGTGATTACCTCCTTCGTTCAATTCTTCCAAACGCTCATTGGTAATAGAAATAAGCTTTTAAAAAAGTTCAATCATTTTGCCAATGCCATTATCATTTTGGATGAAGTACAAACCCTGCGCTTGGACCAAATGCCACTTTTGGGAGCAGCTTTATTCTACTTGTCGAAATTCTTAAAATCAAGGTTGATATTGATGACGGCAACCCGACCAAAGATTTTTGAATTAGCCGAACAAGAAATACTTTCTTCATTAAACGAGAAAGTTAATCCCAAAGAATTATTAACCACTTACGAAGAAGTATTCGCCCGTTTTAAAAGGACAGCGATTCATCCTTTACTCAACGAATTACCCGAAGAAGCAGACAATTCACAGTATTTTGTCGATCTTATTTTTAATGATAAATGGCAAAAAGCCAAATCGTGCTTAATTGTTTGTAATACGGTAAAACAGTCGGTTGAAATCCATCAAGCTGTTGAGGATTATCTTGAGGAAAATGAGCTGAGCAATCCGGTTTATTATTTATCCACAAATATCATTCCGGCTCATCGTTTTAAAAGGATTGAAGACATTAAAGAAGACTTGAAAAATAACAAAGCTCCAATATTAATAGCCACTCAAGTTGTAGAGGCAGGAGTTGATTTAGATTTTGATATGGGATTTCGAGATATAGGACCTATTGATTCAATAATTCAGGTTGCCGGACGTATCAATCGGAATAATGATTTGAAGAAAAAACATTCGCCATTATATGTTTTGGATTTAGATCCCAAAATGACGATTCGCATATATGGACGCTTGTCTTATCAACAAGCAAGAAAAGCTTTAAAACAACAAAATACTTTTAATGAAGAGGAATATCTAAAGCTAATTGAAGTTTATTTTGATGGAGTATCTGGAAGGAGTTCATTTGCCCAATCACGGGCTCTTTTTGATTCAATGAAAAAACTAAACTATCACAATGAAGAAAAGGAAACTTACCCTGTTTCCTCTTTTCGCATCATTGAGAAATCTAATTTCTATGTAAGTGTTTTTATTGAAGTTGATGAAAAGGCAGAAGAAATTAGAGAAAAGTATCATCAAAAAATAATAGGTGATATTGACAAAGAGGAATTCAATCAAAATTGGAAACTAAAATTTCACCAACATATTATTTCTGTTCCCCAATACTTGTGTGATGATTGTAGCCCAATTAATGAATATGAAGAAAACATTTTAGTCGTCTCACATTTTGAACTGAACGAAAAATACAATTTAAAAACTGGTTTTATAAGAGAAAAACAAGACATTAATACAGCTTATACGTTTTAATAACATAAAAACATGAATCAAATTCATATCACCCGAATCCGCTTCCCTGAAATCCAACTCCGCACGCGTGATGCGCATAAACTCCGCGGGTATTTTGGAAATCTCTTTCAAGAGCATTCTCCCTTATTGCACAACCACTACGACACCGGAGCCTTACGGTACAGATATCCGCTGATTCAATATAAGGTGATTGATAAGGTGCCGATGTTAGTAGGCATTGAGGAAGGTGCCGAGCTGTTGCCGCAATTATTCCTAAAAATAAAACAATTGGATATCGCCGGAAAAACTTATCCAATAAACACCAAAAACATTGAAACGGGAAAAGAAGAGGTGGGTTTTACGGATGAGTTGAAAGAATATCAATTCAAAACCTTGTGGATGGCTTTAAACCAGAAAAATCACCATCAATACATTCAGTCAAAAAGCAAAGAAGAGAAAGACAAATTATTGAACCGCTTGATTATTGGCAATATTCTGGGCTTTTATAGCAATATAAAACTGCAATTGGCTCCCGAGGAACGTCTTTTTGCTAAGGTTCGGGTTCAAGAGAAATCGACGAAATTCAAAGGGAATGACATGGTAGCTTTTTCGGGAAATTTTGTGGTCAATGCTTTACTGCCTGAATTGATCGGTCTGGGGAAATCGGTTTCACGAGGATTCGGAACAGTTGTCAATGAAAGAACGAATCCTTGAATCATTAAAAAACCTTATCTTTAGAACAAACAAAGTCTTTGATCATGAAAATCACAATTTCAGGAAAGGATAAAAAGCGAATGGAGCTTATAGAAAAATTAGCGGAAGAACTTGGACTGTCCATCTTTTCAAAATCATTTGATAAAAAAAGAGAGCCAAACGGTCAAGCACTGTATAAATTAATGAAAGAAAAAGCGGAATCGGGCGGAATAAGTGAAATAGAAGATCCTGTAAAATGGCAGCGAGAACAACGTAAAGACAAACCACTTTATGGAAGAGAATAATACTTTTATCATTGATTCGAATATTATAATTTATTCATCTAAAAAAGATTATGAATTTGTTCGCCGATGGATTCAAAATAAAGATATAGGTGTTTCGGATGTTTCTCGAATTGAAGTTTTGGGGTACGAAAAATTACGTCGAGAGAACAAAGATTATTTTTCTATCCTGTTTAAAAAGTTTAGAACCTTTCCAATAGATGAGCAGGTTATTTTAAAATCGATAGCACTTCGTCAGACAAAAAATATGATCTTGGGTGATTCTATTATTGCTGACACCTCTTTAACACGAAATTTCCCTTTGCTAACCGCAAATAGCAAAGATTTCCAACATATAGAAGACTTGGAATTGATTGATTTAACCGAGCTACAAGACGGAACTTAAAAACTTATTGATTTTGCAGATTTTCATCAACACATACGGCACTTATGTCCACGTCAAGGACGAGATGTTCAAAATCAGAGTTCCTGATAAAGAAAAGAAAAAAAACAGCGTCAATCATATTGCGGCACACAAGATCACGTCG
>JAJYSI010000454.1 GCA_021793635.1 Bacteroidota bacterium | reverse complement strand
GCAATCATATTTGCTTCACCAAACTGGATCCAGGCAATATCGTTATCGGTAAAGCCGTGGAGTAAATATACTACCGGATAATAACGGGTTGATGTTTCATAATCAAAGGGAAGGTAAATTGTATAGCGTACTTCTTTTCCTAAAATTTTACTTTGAATTGTTAACCCTTCTTTTACAAATCCTCTTGAGACTTGTGAATATACATTAACCGCAAGACAGAGAACGATTGCAATCAGAAATAAATGAACCTTTGAATTCATGTTTTACTCCAAAAAAATGTTTTAAATAGTCAAGTTGACCGCCGTTAAATTTAAGCCTTTTAAAACGGCTGTTTTATAATTACTCGAACAAATAGCCCACGACTTCAGAGCCTGTGTGAAAATTAGTTTTCAAAGAATAAATATTAGTATTATTGAATAAGCCATTTTAGTTTTTATTACTTAAAATTTATTCATCAATTGCCCCGCCACCTGCCTACCGGTCAGGCAGGTTTATGGCGGGGATTAGTGTAAAAAAGATAATTATGGCTTTAGCCACATAAATAGCACAAATGGGGCTAAAGCCCGGTATTTATTGGAGTTCATTTCACCCCGACATAAATGTCGGGGCAATAAAAAGACACATTAATGTAGTCATATTTCAAAACCATAATTAGAATATTTATTCATCACTTCTGAATTTTCACACAGCCTCTTCAAGTCGTGGGTTGCTTAACATAAATCCTTTTTTATTAACCATTTCAACGGTTTTTAATACCTAAATAAAAACTAGCGTTCAACTTAAATTACTAATAAGCCAATCAGATAACCATAAAATTAGTAATTTTTTCCCAATCGTCATTCCCCTCCCATCCTGATCACTGATAATTGTCATTCTGCCCCCCCTCGTCACCTGTCACTTGTTACTAGTCACTAGTCACTTTATTAAGGGACCTCAACAATATTCGGATCGGGAGGGTTAATAGTGGAATAAATAATTTCCACCCGGCTTAACTGTGCCACATCATTAAATTTTATTTTTAAGAATCTGCTATTCACCGGAAATTCTTCGCAAGTATAAACTGCTGGTGTATAAAATCCATAAAAGTTTTTCAAAGGCGGATAGGTTTCAAGCTTAACAGCCAAAGGTTTAAAGCTTGTTAATGAATCGGAAGCATAAAAATCAAGCCCGCATTTACCCGGTATTTGTTCTCCGTTAAATGGTGTCAAGAATACTTCAATTCTGATGGAATCCATCGCTGCAGGGATTTGATATACTATGAAGGAATCTTTTGAACCCTCTAAGCGGCTGTTATCTTCCTTTGCTTTATATAAATCCTGGAGTGATAAAAATTTCAGGTCTCCTGATTGTTCAACAAAATTAGTCGAGTCAATCAATTCATCGACAAATTTTTTATAATTTACCCTAACCGGCCCGACGACATTTGAAGACCCCGACTTGCCCAATTCATTTTTCGCAGCGACCCTGTAATAATAGCTATTGCCTAAGGCTGCTGTGGTATCGTCAAATAGTGGACGGAATACAACGTTGCCATCACTTACACTGTCGCCAATTATTCTCCATTCATCAGAATCGGCGGTTTTCCGTTCGATTGAATATGAGGAAGCTCCGGTTGAGCCTTGCCATGAAATATCATAAACATCTTTTATGGGAAGAAGTTTTGGCGGTTCAGGTACGGGAATCGGAGTTTCACTTTCGCCATTAATTTTGAAAGCGTCCTTTCTCATCAAATTTATAACTTCTTTTTCATGGTATAGGTCGCCTGATGAAAAGCCCGGAAATCTATAAGACCCGGCATAACCTTCCCCATGCTGATAAAACCCGCCGGTGCGGCTGTGAAATCTTAAGCTCCAAATCATTATTCCGGAAACATCATTATTAATTGTTGTGTCAACAATTTCTTTGACGTCTTTTACTGTAGGAAATCCAAACTCTCCTACAAAATATGGCTTTACACCCTTTGTTAATTCTCTATTTTTTACAATATCTTGAACAGCTTGAGAAATCGGGTTATAAAAATGAGTCGTCAGTACATCAAAATTAGTATCACGAACCGCTTCTTCACTTATAACCGGAGAACGGATTCCTTCAATAACTAAATGATTTTTATCCAAGCTTTTTATATAACTTGCTATCTCATCTTGCCAGGTTAAGGGTGCATCGAGTTCATTACCTGTTTCCCATCCTAGAATTGACTTGTCGTTTTTATATAATACTCCGGTGAAAGTATTTTTTCTTTCCAAAACGAATTTGACTGTCTTTTTAAAATCTGAAATTAATTGTGGATCAGTCCAAAAATCTTTTGCTTCTTTGCCTCTAAATGCCGCATATTCTGCCGGTCCGCCCCACCACCACCAATTATCTACAAGCGGAACAATAAGTCTTATGCCTTCTTCGTTAGCAATTTGCAGAACTTTATCCAACGACCTAAAAGCCTTTTCATTAAACTTACCGGGGCCTTCCACGAAACGAACGATTTTATTTGATTCCCCATGCCTCCTCACTGAGGGAACATATATTCTAGTTACCCTTCCTCCAAGTTCTTTAATTGTTTTAAGTGCATCTTTTATTTCAAATTCCGAAGGTAACCTCCATGGGCTTGATGATTTGAAGGGAAAATAATCCTCAATTTGCATGAGATTCGGTATGTTAAAAGATACAAACCTTAACTCTCTATTCCCTTCCATCAACTTATCCTTTTTTGTAGTAACAAAATTTTCAAATTGGCTTGAAGAACCGCATTGAACAAAAAGAACGCTAAGCAAAGAAAGCAATAATAAGATAATTCTTTTCATAAACTTACCCGGGAATATGTGAAATAAAACTAATAAAAATTATTAGGTACAAATTAGAAGCCAAAACGAAAATTATTTTTGATTGCAAATTATTATCGGAATATCTTAAATATTCATCAAAATTACTATAATTGAAAAACTATAAATTCCATTCTACCGGAAAATTTTCTTATCATTATTATAAAATAATATCATAATTGTAAAATACATCTCCATAATTTTCACCTTTACTAACGAAATTCTTAGCACAAAAATTGTAGAATGACTAAAGTAACTCAAACATTACGCAAAAGATTATTATGACATAATGCGAAACCTCCGAGGTTTTCCTAAACCTCGGAGTTTTTCACTCGACAAGGTTTCACTAAAAGAAAGCCTGCAAGCGGCAGGTAGGACATAAACTTTGTTAATATTTTATGTCTTAGTTCCCTAATGGCTAAGTTTTTCATGTGGAGTGCGTAACATAACTTAAGAAAAATAATATCCGGAGATAAAATCATGTCAAAC
>JAJYSI010000453.1 GCA_021793635.1 Bacteroidota bacterium | reverse complement strand
TTTTACCATTCTTTCTATTTCGTAAGACAAATTATTTTTTTCAACGACTAACATTTAGCTCCTCCCTTCCTTGCGAGACAAAAGCGCCTCTACTTTTTCGATTAGTTGGTCCGGTGAAATCGGTTTCTCAACAAATTCATTTACCGGGACTAATTCGTTTACCCCAAAATCCATTCCGAAAGATTTTGATACAGAGGTGTACATGATTATTGGGGTTAAGATTTTTTCTTTCCTGAATTTTTGAGCAAGGTAGAAACCATCATCCGGCTCATTCATCATTACATCAAGAATAATTAAGTCCGGTTTACTTTCCTTGACGATCTTATAACCGTCATCAGGATTTAACGCTGTAATTACTTTAAAGCCTCGGGAGTTTAGCACTAAACTGCTGGCATCAAGTATATCAGGGTCATCATCGATTATTGCAATTAAAGCCATGGTGTATCCTTTTTTTATTGATTTATTTTTATACTTATTTAAATGAATTTTTCCCCTTCCGTTGACCAGAATTTATCCTTACCGTTAGCAGGCAAGAATATTTTGAAGTTTGAACCGGGACCATATTCTGTAATTACTTCAATTTTACTCGAGTAAGAATCGACAATTCTTTTTACGATTGACAAACTCATTCTGGTTCCGCTGATATTTATAGTGCATTTTTTCCTCTTTTTGTTAAATGTCACTATTCATATTAAGTGCCACAAAAAAAGTTGGGAAATTCGATTTTTAATTAAGATTTGAAACGGAATTATTTAAGGTTGAACTATTTTCTTGTTTTTTGGAAAAAGCATTTCCAAAAAAGAAATTCAATTGCTATATGCGAAGTGATTTAATGTGGAATTATATATTTCTTTGGCGAAGGATTTCAAACAATAAAATTCCTGTTGCTACTGAAACGTTCAAGGATTGAACTTTCCCATTCATGGGAATGCTAACAATAAAGTCGCAGTTATCGGCAGTAAGTTTTCTTATTCCTTTTTCCTCATTTCCGACAATTAGGGCAACCGGAATTTTGTAGTCGACCTCATTATAATTTTTTGAATTATCTAAAGATGAACCAACAATCCAGAAACCATTTTCTTTTAACTGCCTAATTGAAACTGAAAGGTTATTTACGGTGCAGATTTTTAGGTAAGATATAGCGCCGGCTGATGTTTTATTCACGGTTTCATTAATTGGAGCGCTGTTATACTTTGTTAGTATAATTCCATCTACTCCTGCACATTCAGCGGAACGAAGTATTGCCCCAAGGTTGTGAGTATCCTGGATAGAATCTAAAATCAGCAACAGTGGATATCGTTTTTGTTTCGATAAAGAAATCAATTCTTCAAGCGAAGAATATTTTTGATCAGATTTAACGGCAATTATACCTTGTGTATTTTGATGCGATGAGAGGGAATTAAATTTTTGAAACGGAACCTCTGTACATTTTATTCCCCTTTTCTTTGCTGCAATACGGATTGCGGTTATTATTGTACCTTGCTGCCCATAAAGAATAAAAATTTGTTCAAGTTCTTCTCCGGAGTTAATCGCTTCAAGCACCGGCTTACGACCAATTATAAGATTCATTCATTCATGATAAATTATTAATATTCCCGTTCTGCGTAATGCATGTTATTTATTTTTTGATTCAATTTTCAAAGGTGGAGCAATAAATTTTACCATTTTGTCTTTATTCACTGAAAAATAATAAAACCCTATAGCACCGATAATAATTAAAACAATTGAAATTAGTTGCGCTTCCGAAAGTCCAAAAAGTAATTTAGGATTTAATCTAATGAATTCAATGGATAAGCGTTCAATTCCGGCAAGAAACAGATAAAGCATAAAAATCTTGCCGTCTGCCCATACAGAAGTGCTTGAGTTACCATCTGCAGTTATGCCGCTGGGAGTAGTTTTTCTTTGTAAATATCTAAGAAAGAAAAAAATTAAGAGACAAGCAAAAAATTCGTAAATAGGAGCAGGATGAAGACGGATAGTTTCGTCAAACTTAGTTATAGTACCGTATGCATCTGTTTTTATAATTTCTGATGAAAGCTTATAATAATTATCGCGAAGAGCCGCTGCCGGATGATCTTGGTAATATTGCATTAATGCGTAATGTGGTTTTACAGTGCCGTTTGCAAATATTGTCCCCCATGGAAGAGAGGTCGGGGTTCCATAATCACCGTCGCCAGCGAGCTGGCAGCCAATTCTTCCGATTCCATAAGCTAATATTAACGATGGAGAAACTGCATCAGCAACAACGAGGAAGGGAATCTTTTTCTTTCTAACATAAATCCAAATTGCAAACGTAGCTAAAATTAATCCTCCATAAAAAGTCAAGCCACCCGGAGAAAATGCGCTTAAAGGATTTGCAATAAATGAATCCCAATTTTCAATCAGATCAAGAATTTTGCTACCGGCAATTCCAAAAATAATAGCAAACAAAGTTATCTCGGTTGCTATTGCTGGATTAAGTTTTCTTCTTTCAAATTCTTTATTCAAAATATAGCTTGCAACAATAAAAGATATACCGAGCATTAAACCGTAGCTGTATACTGTAAATGGGCCGATCTTAAATAATTCCGGGTACATTTTTAATTTCCTTTGCTTGTGAATGTAAATCGACTTTATACTTCAAGAAATAAAGTCTAAAATTCTTAATAATTCGGATAAGATTTATAATCCTCATCATAAATAAAACTTTTGATTTCATTTAATTCTTCTAACGGATATTCTTTTTGTTCGCCGGTCGCCATTAGTTTTAGAATTAATTTTTTTGACTTAAACTCCTCACCGCCGACAAATAGTACGAACCGGGCATTAAGCTTATTTGCCTCTCGCATTTGTGCTTTTACACTTCTTCCTAGGTAATCAAATTCAACTATTAAGGATTCCTGACGAAAGTAAACGGCAAGTTCAAAAACCTTTTGAGTTAAATCTTCATCAACTCTGGTTATGTACAAATCAATTTTTTCACCTGGCAAGTTTAATGATTTTTCGTTTTGGCAAGCAAGAAGAATTCTTTCCATTCCAGCGGCAAAACCAACTCCGGGTGTTGGTGCGCCCCCAAGCTGTTCAATTAGAAGATCGTATCTTCCGCCGCCGCAAAGAGCATTTTGAGAACCAACTTTTCCGCTGACTATTTCAAACGTTGTTTTGGTATAATAATCCAGTCCACGTACTAATTTTGTGTCCACTTCGAATGGGACTTTACTTTGCTTTAAAAGAGTTTTTACCAATTCAAAATCTTTTTTGCTCTCCTCATCAATAAAATCAATCAGCACAGGAGCGTCCTTTATTATTTCCTGATCCGATTCAACCTAGATCGG
>JAJYSI010000452.1 GCA_021793635.1 Bacteroidota bacterium | reverse complement strand
ACAATATGAAAATGGAAGGGAAATATTATATTCTTTGGTATAGATTAGATGATAAAGATTCTTACCTTATCTGGTATTCAAACTCTAACGATAGAATTTTGACAAACAAAAAGGAAAAGATATTAAACTTTTCAAGCAAACAAGAATTAAATGAATATGCTGTTGAAAATGCGCTCAGCATCGAGCCTGAAGAACCAACGCTTCATAATCTTGATGCAGTTGTTGAATGGATTAAAGTAGGAGATGAGAAAAGCATAGACTGTAATGAATGCAATTCTGCTTGGAATTTATTTGAAGATGTTTCCCAATCAGTTAAAATAATTTTCGATTCTAATGAAGAAGTAATAAATAATGTTTACGACAAACTATTTTGGGGATGTAATCTTCCTTCAATTACGCCCAAAAGTAAAAGCTTTAATCCTGAATGGAATAAAAGTGAAACTAATATTCTTAAAAATATTTTATCTAATGGGATTAAAATATTTAAGGAATCATTAAATGTTATTTGAAAACGCATATAACCTCAACTCAACTTGACAGCTTCTTGAGACTTGGCTGCTGTGATAGATGGCGCCGGAATGAAATTTATTTTCGACACAGCCGATATGGAACCAGATATCTCACCAGACGGCAAAAGCATAGTATTTGTTTCCGAACGTTGATGATGATGAAATGACAGCCGGCTATAAATATATCAATCTCGAAGGCACTTGATTATTATTTTACATTATGCCGTTAGAACAGGCATCGCTATTTCGACACAGTTTTTTTTAATTTCAGCTATAAAAGGATTGGATGAATCAAAATCTTCTTTTGAAACTGGATGAGGCTCAATTCTTGTGTCGAACTTTGAAGCCAATAACATTAACTGAACCTGCAAGTCAAATTTGTCGTCATCTTTTAGATTATCTATTACCAGGGCTATATCTATATCACTTGAAGGATTGTCTGTTTTACGTGCATAAGAACCAAACAGATATGCTTTTAACAACCCGCGCCTTTCTTTTGCAACAGCCGCAACATAATATTTTATAATATTATTTGTTCTCTTATCCATAATCTTATCTCTTTTAATTTATCAATCCATTGTTCGGTAAACTCTTGCGTACACTTGTTTTGGAAACTCATTTTGTAGTCGTCATAGCGTGCCTGAATATTAAACGCAGTTATAGTTGCAAGTTCAGCTTTCTTCCCTTCATCGAGGCTAATATTTGCAATCTCAGCCAGCCTTAGCAAGTTATGTATAAGAGGCGGATATTCATTTTTTACCTTAACATAATATGCTTTAAGAAGTTTTTCAACCATTAAATGCCCGATAAATAACGACCAGTTGTAGCGTTTATTACTAAATAAAACCAGCATGGTTTCAAAATCATCATCAGAGCTTTGAAGCCAATATCTTATTGTTTTATTTTTTTCAAATTGTTCTTTATCCATAGACAAATATATGAAATTCTAAAATCAACTTTCAATAATGAAAGAAACTCTTAACGATTAGATGCCTTCCTTGTCGATTTCATTCAGATAAAGAACAAGCTCAATTGTCATTTCAAAATGATGACATTGTATATAAATTACAAAAAGAGCAGCTTATTATTTCAGTTATTCAGTCATATTTTCAGTTATGGCAGGCACTGAATGACCTTAAGACCCAAACCATTTCTTTCTTGAGAATATTAGGAACTAATTTAGATTCCACTTTGCAGCTTTATCAACATATCGAGGAACTTCGCAAACAACACTCTTATAAGATTTCTCACATAAGATTTCCGCACTGCTCTAGCTTTAATAGTAATTTTTTAATATTTTATATAACTTACCTTGTAAAAAAGGAACTAATTATGAAACAAAGAATTGAATTTGAACTGCCCGGCAAACTTTACAGTGAACTAGAGTTGATAACGCGTGAAGAAGGCTTATCCCAAAACGAATTTATAAAACAAGCTATAGAAAACTTTTTGCTAGTAAAGCGCTTTAGAGTTTTAAGGAAGAAGCTTTCTCCAAATGCAAAAGCCCAAGGTTATAAAACTGACGATGATATTTTCAAAGTAATATCATGAACATTGTTCTTGATACAAACGTTCTTATTGCTGCGTTTATCTCTCCTCATGGAATTTGTCATGAAGTATTTGAAATATGCATTTATAGCCATACCTTATTTACATCAAATTTTATTCTTACCGAACTCCGCAATAAACTTAAGTCAAAATTTAACTATAGCCATGAAGAAATTGAGGAAGTAATAGAATTGCTTGTATCAAAATTAAAAGTTGCAGAGATAAAAGGGACTAAAATAAATATATGCCGTGACAAAGATGATAACAAAATACTTGCGACTGCAATTGAAGTGAAGGCGGAGGTTATTATTTCCGGCGATAAAGATTTACTTGTTCTAAAAAAATATAAAGAAGTTAATATTTTATCGCCTCGAGAATTTTATAATTCGGAAAAAGGAATTTCGTGAAAGATTTTTTGATACAAAAATCAATTATCAAATTTAACTACTGTAAAACCGTGAAGGTCTAATATAAAATGTTCCTAGCAGAAATTGCTGGTCCAAAAACAATGTATAAGGTTCAATACAGTGTCCGGCCCAACAATGTTAGTGCTGGAGTAAGTTTACACTATGTTCCTGATAATCAAATGCCTGTACCTGGTTATTTAGGGTGGGCTGTAATTTCTTATGATGCAAAGTTATAGTAGCAAGCTCTGCTTTCTTTTCTTCGTCGAGGCTAAGATTAGCAATCTCAGCCAGACTTCGCAAGTTATGTATAAAAGGCGGATATTCATTTTTTACTTTAACATAATACGCTTTAAGAAGTTTTTCAACCATTAAATGCCCGATAATGGACCACCCCGCCGCAAGCAGTCGGGGTATTCAATCCCAAACACATTAAAAAGATACACCTCGAGCGGCGGGAAATTAGATTCAGAGATTAGAAAGACTCTTTCCCTTAATTTTATTTTTTATTCATATCCTTAGGCGCATGCATCCGCTGTCTGAAAAGTGCATTTCTAATTTCTTCTCTAAATCTCTTCTCAAATACCAAAAGTTTGGCAATTCTATTTTGGTCAAGTATGTCGCTTAATGAGTGGACGAAATTTTCTCTACCTTTAACCAATTGTCCTTCAATAGAAAAATAATCATTTATAAGTTTGTCAACTTGGGGGTCATTGTTTTTCTTGTCATTGTTAACAAGGTTTTCAAGCTTATCCAGTATATCATTTGATTTGTCGATAAGCTGATGCTGTCCATCCTTAAATTTATCAAATCTGGTAAAGAAGCGAAGCGTTGTCTCTTCATTCATGTTTAATG
>JAJYSI010000451.1 GCA_021793635.1 Bacteroidota bacterium | reverse complement strand
TTAAATCTGGTCTTTGACGCTGGAATGGCATGATCAATCCTCCTAATAAATGACTGATCTTAATATACATATTGTCTTTCTCTATTGCAAATATATTTGCGGAACGCTATACTAGAGCTTAAATCTTGGAGGCTTTTATTACGGATGACTAATTATTATTGGTAACGTTTAACAATTACAGCAGATGCTTCCCCGCCTCCAATGCATAGTGAAGCAAGACCATATTCAGAGTAGCGTCTATTCATTTCATAAATAAGTGTGGTTAATATCCTTGCACCGCTTGCTCCTATCGGGTGTCCTAAAGCTACGGCTCCGCCGTTAACGTTTACTTTCTCGGTAGATAAGTCTAAGAGCTTGTTCACTGCGAGTGATACTACTGCAAAGGCTTCATTGATTTCGAATAAGTCTATTTGTTTAATATCTAAATTAGCTTTCTTTAATACTTTATTTATTGCATCTGCAGGTGCAGTCGTAAATTCAATTGGAGCCTTTGCAGCAGAGCTTTGAGCTATAATTTCGACAAGAGGAGTAAGTCCCAGTTTAAGGGCTTTTTCTTCTGACATAATAAGCACAGCAGCAGCTCCGTCGTTAATGCTTGAAGCATTAGCTGCCGTAACAACTCCATTCTTGTCAAATACAGGTTTAAGGGAAGGAATCTTATCAAAATTAACTTTCTCAGGTTCTTCATCTTTTATGAATGCAATTTCACCAGCTTTAGTTTTGACTTTCACTTCAGTTATCTCGTCTTTAAACTTCCCTTCCTTTTGTGCTGTAAGCGCGCGCTTGTAGGAATGAATTGAGAATTCATCTAATTGCTCTCGTGTGAAATGGAAATCCTTTGCGCATGACTCTGCACAAAGTCCCATGTGAATATTATTGTAAGCATCTACCAAGCCGTCAACCAAAATTGTATCTAAGATAGTTCCATTTCCTAAACGATAGCCGTTTCTTGCATTGGGTAGAACAAATGGAGAGTTAGTCATACTTTCCTGACCGCCAGCTATTATAATATCTGCATCTCCGCAGGCAATAGCTTGCTGGGCAAGCATAACTGCTTTTAATCCGCTGCCGCACATTTTATTGATTGTAAGACATTCAGTCTTGTCGGGTAATCCGGCTAAAAGAGCTGCCTGACGTGCGGGGGCTTGTCCTAATCCGGCGGTTAAAACGTTACCCATTATTACTTCATCAATAAGGTTTTTATCGATTTTTGATTCTTCAAGAAGTGATTTGATTACTATGCTGCCTAACTGAGGAGCTGTAAAACTGCTTAGTCCGCCGTTAAATGCACCGATAGCAGTTCTTTTGGCATGTGTAATAACTACTTTTTTCATTTTTTCGCCCTGACTATTAATGATTTATGTTTTCTATTATTTGTAATTTATCAAAATGCATTGAAATATAATGTTTAATTTTTAAAATCAATGCCTTTGATATTTCCTTATTTCATTTTTTTGCATATACGATTCATATTATTATCTATTACATAACCAAAGCCATTATAGCTTTTTGAACATGGAGACGATTTTCTGCTTCGTCAAAAATGACAGAGTTTTTGGAGTCTGCAATTTCATCTACAACTTCTAACCCGCGATGGGCAGGAAGACAGTGCATAAATAAATAATCTTTTTTAGCATGTTTAACAAGGTCACTGTTAACCTGGTACTTTTTGAATATTTCATTTCGTTTAACGGCTTCGCTTTCTTGCCCCATACTTGCCCAAACATCGGTGTAAATAACATCAGCACCTGTAACAGCTTCTACGGGATCAATTACAATTTCTACTTTACTTCCCGATACTTTTGCATTTGAAATAGATTCTTGCACAATTTCCTTGTTAGGTTGGAAGTCTTTTGGGGAAGCAATTGAGATATCCATACCGACTTTAGAACATCCATGCAAAAGACTATGAGCAACATTATTTCCATCGCCCACATAAGCAAGCTTTAATCCTTTTATGGTCTTCTTTTTTTCAAGGATTGTGAAGAGGTCAGCTAATATCTGGCAAGGGTGCATTAGATCCGTTAGTCCATTTATTACCGGTATTGAGGAATTTTTTGCAAGGTCAATTACATCTTGATGGTCAAATGTACGGATCATTATTCCGTTTAGAAATCTTGAAAGGACTTTAGCCGTATCCGGTATGCTTTCGCTTTTCTTAAGTTGAAGGTCGTTTTGATTAAAATACATCCCTATACCACCAAGTTGGTAAATACCGACTTCAAAAGAAATTCTTGTGCGTGTTGAAGGTTTAGAAAAGATCATTCCCAATGTTTTTCCTTCAAGGATGCGATGAGGCGCTCCGTTTTTAAGTTTAGATTTAAGAGAGGCGCTTAGTTCAAATATTTGCCAAAATTCTTCAGCAGATAAATCATTTAAAGAAATTAAGCTTTTCCCTTTCATATTCGACATGTTTTATTCCTTTGCAATTTTAATGAGTAATAATTGCCCCACGATAAAACATGGGGCTACAAAAAGGATACAGAAAATTAAATAAAATCTTTTTCTTTCAGAATAGATTTCACAGTAATATTTCCTTTTTCCAGAAGTTCATATTGAACGCGAACATGAGGTTTGTTTATTTTCAATATTCTTCCAAGGTCAATCGGAGTACCGATTATTACAGTATCGCAATCAGTTTTATTAATAGTTTCTTCCAGATCTAAAATTTGTTGATCGCTATAACCCATAGCAGGTAAAAGCTTTCCGATTTTAGGATATTTTTTAAAAGTATCTGAAATTGAATTAACAGTAAATGGTCTCGGGTCAATAATTTCTTCTGCATCGTTTCTCCACGCAGCAATCATACCTGCGCCATATTCCATTTCACCGTGTGTTAAAGTAGGGCCATCTTCAACAACAAGGACCCTCTTTCCTTTGATCAAGTTTTCTTTATCAAGGGTAAGAGGAGAATTAGCTTCAATAATTTGAGCTTTAGGATTTACTACACGAATGTTATCATAAAGCTTCATAACATTTTTTTGATCCGCTGAATCCATTTTGTTGATAACAACTACATCTGCAAGTCTCAAAGAAGTATTGCCGGGATAGTAATACATTTCATGCCCTGCCCGGTGAGGGTCAACAACCGTAAATGTTAAATCTGATTTATAAAAAGGAATATCATTATTACCGCCGTCCCAAATAATTACGTCAGCTTCCTTTTCGGCTTCGGCAAGAATAGCAGCATAATCGACACCAGCATAAATAACGCTGCCCATAACAATATGGGGTTCGTATTCTTCCATCTCTTCAATGGTGCATTTATATTTAATTAAATCTTCTAATGAGCCATACCGTTGAACTTTTTGTTTTACAAGATC
>JAJYSI010000014.1 GCA_021793635.1 Bacteroidota bacterium | reverse complement strand
GATCTACTCTACATTCTGGATCTTACATATATAATGCTGTAAGTGGTAAGAAAGAAAGAATTAGCCGATTGCTTCAGATGCATGCAAATCACAGGGAAGAAATTGATGAAGTACAGTGCGGTGATATTGCAGCTGCCGTGGGTTTGAAATTTACAAAAACCGGAGATACACTTTGCTCTGAAGAAGACCCAGTCATGTTGGAAAAAATAATATTTCCTGAACCGGTTATACAGATTGCTATCGAACCCAAGACAAAAGCCGATCAGGATAAATTATCTGAATCACTTGTTAAATTATCCGATGAAGATCCTACCTTCAAAATAAAAGTTGATGAAGAAACGGGTCAGACTCTTATTAGCGGAATGGGTGAGCTTCATCTTGAAATTCTTGTTGACAGAATGAAGCGTGAATTTAAGGTTGAGGCAAATGTTGGCAAACCGCAAGTTGCCTACAGGGAAACAATAACGCAGACAGTAGATTCTGAAGGTAAGTTCATTAAACAATCCGGAGGGCGCGGCAAATATGGTCACGTCTGGATTGAACTTGGTCCAAATGAACCCGGCAAAGGATATGAATTTATCAATGGAATTGTTGGCGGAGTAGTTCCTAAAGAATATGTTCCGGCAGTATCCCAGGGTATTCAGGAAGCAATGAGAAACGGCGTTGTTGCTGGTTTTCCTGTCGTAGACATTAAAGCAAAAATTTATGATGGCTCTTATCATGATGTTGATTCTGATGAATTATCTTTTAAGGTAGCCGGATCAATTGCATTTAAAGAGGGAGCAAAAAAAGCAAAACCAGTTCTTCTTGAACCTATCATGGATGTGGAAGTTGTTACGCCGGAAGAATATTTAGGCGATGTTATGGGTGATCTAAATTCCCGTCGAGGCAAAATTGAAGGTTTTTCGGCAAGAAAAGATGCTCAGGTAATTAAATCGATAGTTCCGCTTTCAGAAATGTTCGGATATGCTACTGTCTTGAGATCAATGACTCAGGGTCGGGCAATATATACAATGCAGTTTGCTCATTACCATGAAGTCCCTAAGAGTATAGCGGAAGAGATAGCCGAAAAATCATTAGGAAAAAAATCAGCAATAACTACATAGCAAAGATTAATATTTAATAAGAAAAATTAAGGAGAATTTAGATGGCAAAAGAAAAATTTGATAGAAGTAAACCTCACGTTAACGTAGGTACAATCGGTCACGTAGATCATGGCAAAACTACTTTGACGGCTGCCATCACTATGGCTCTCGCTCGGAAGGGCTTATCTGAAATTAGAACTTTTGATAGTATCGATAATGCTCCGGAAGAAAGAGAACGAGGTATTACTATTGCAACTGCTCACGTTGAATATTCAACAGCAAAGAGACATTATGCTCACGTTGATTGTCCTGGGCACGCAGATTATGTTAAAAACATGATAACCGGTGCGGCTCAAATGGATGGTGCAATTCTTGTGGTAGCTGCAACAGATGGTCCAATGCCCCAAACAAGAGAGCATATTCTTCTTGCTCGTCAAGTAGGTGTTCCCAAAATTGTTGTTTTTATGAATAAAATTGATATGGTTGATGATCCGGAATTAATTGAGCTTGTTGAAGTTGAATTAAGAGACTTATTAAATTATTATGAATTCCCTGGCGATGAAATCCCTATTATTAAGGGTTCTGCTTTAAAGGCCTTGGAAGCTGGTTCAAGTAATGCACCTGTCGATGATCCAAGATATACCTGCATCTGGGAACTTATGGATGCGGTAGATAGTTATATTCCGATACCTAAAAGAGATACCGATAAACCATTTCTAATGCCTGTCGAGGACGTTTTCTCAATTACCGGTCGTGGTACTGTGGCTACTGGAAGAGTTGAAAGAGGTCAGGTTAAAATTCAGGAAGAGGTTGAACTCATCGGATTAGGTCTTCATAAGAAAACTGTTGTAACCGGTATTGAAATGTTTAGAAAAGAACTCGATTCAGCTATGGCTGGAGACAATGCTGGGATTCTTTTAAGAGGTGTTGACAAGAATGAAATTGAACGAGGAATGGTTCTTGCAAAAACAGGTTCAATTACCCCTCATAAAAAATTTGAAGGTGAAGTTTATATCCTTTCTAAAGATGAAGGTGGTCGTCATACTCCTTTCTTTAATGGATATAGACCTCAATTTTATTTTAGAACTACTGATGTTACTGGTGTTGCTACTCTTCCTTCCGGAACCGAGATGGTTATGCCGGGTGATAAAGTAAATCTTTCAGTTGAATTAATCGGCGAAATAGCGATGGAAGAAGGATTGCGTTTTGCAATTCGTGAAGGCGGAAGAACAGTAGGCGCCGGAATAGTTACAAAAATATTAGAATAAAATTTATTGAAACCGTGAAGGGAGCAGAAGCTCCCTTTTCGTGTCTAATAATTATAAGGAGTTCTTAAGTGCCAGGTCAAAAGATTAGAATTAAATTAAAATCATACGATCATATTTTGATAGACAAGTCTACCGAAAAAATAATTAAAACTGTTAGAAGCACAGGCGCTGTTGTTTCTGGGCCGATACCGCTTCCGACAAGAAGAACTGTCTACACTGTTTTAAGATCGCCTCACGTAGACAAAAAATCACGCGAACAATTTGAAACAAGAGCGCACAAAAGGATAATTGATATACATAATTCAAATAATAAAACCGTCGATTCTCTAAGTAAATTAGATATACCGGCGGGTGTAGATATTGAGATTAAGCTTTAATGAATTTGGGAGCCAAGATGTCTGGTATTATAGGAAAGAAAATTGGAATGTCAACAGTTTTTAATGCTGAGGGCGAAATTGTACCTGTTACAGTTATACAAGCTGGTCCTTGCAAGGTTGTTGCCATCCGCACGAAAGAAAAAGATGGTTATGAAGCCCTGCAGCTCGGGTTTGGCGAAAGAAAAGAAAAGAATATTACGAAGCCTTTAAGCGGACAATTCAAAAAAAACAACCTTACTCCGAGTAAAGTCTTGAAAGAATTTAAATTTGCCGGCGCAGAATTTAAAATTGGTGATGAAATTAAAGTTGATTTATTCGCTGAAGGCGAAAAAATTAAAGTTAAAGGTAAAAGCAAGGGAAAAGGTTTCCAAGGTGTTATGAGGCGTCATGGCTTCGGTGGAGTTGGTGGTACAACACACGGACAAAGTGATCGTTTGAGAGCTCCTGGATCGATTGGTGCTAGCTCATATCCTTCGAGGGTATTCAAAGGTCAGCGAATGGCAGGGAGAATGGGTTATGAAAATGTAACCGTTTCCAACTTAAAAGTTATTAAAATTTTGCTCGAACAAAATTTAATTTTAGTTAAAGGAGCTGTTCCAGGCTCCATTAATTCCTATGTTGAATTAATAAAGAAGTAATTCGGTAATAAAATGACATTAGATATTTATAAAATTGACGGAACTCTTTCCGATGAAAAATTGGAATTGGCGGATGATATTTTTGGTTTTGAACCAAACGATCATGCTATTTACCTTGCGGTAAAATCTTATCTTGCAAATCAAAGACAAGGTACCTCTAAAACTAAAGAAAGAGGTGAAGTAAGAGGCGGTGGTAAAAAACCATGGAAGCAAAAGGGAAGAGGCGGCGCTCGCGCTGGAACGACTAGATCTCCTCTCTGGGTTGGCGGCGGAACAATATTCGGGCCACGTCCAAGAGATTATAGAGAGGATCTTCCAAAGAAAATTAAGAAGCTTGCGCGAAAATCTGCGTTGAGCCATAAAGTAAAAGATAATCAAATTATTCTTGTAGAGGATTTTTCATTCGAAAAACCAAAGACAAAAGATTTTACAAATATTCTTTCAGCCTTAAAAGTAAACGGTAAAAAAGTATTATTGTTGACTAATGGAAACAATGACTCTGTCTATAAATCTGGCAGAAATATTCCAAAAGTTCAAATTTTGGAAGCAGAAAAAGTTTCTACTTACGATATACTTAATAATCAAATTCTAATTTTACAAAAAGGCGCGGTTGAAAAAATTAGTAAAGCCTTTGCAAGAAAAGAAGAGGCGGTAAATTAATATGCAGGACGTTTTAATATCTCCTATGATTACTGAAAAGATGACCAACCTTGCTGCCGATAAAGGGAAATATGGTTTTTTGGTTAGTCCCTCAGCAAACAAAATTGAAATTGCAAAAGCGATTGAAAAAAGATTTGAAGTTCATGTAGTTAATGTCAGAACCATCAACCATCCAGGAAAAATTAAAACTCAGTTTAGAAAAAGCGGAAGGTTTACTGGCAGAACTTCAAAGTTTAAGAAAGCAATTATTACCCTTAAAGAGGGTGAAAAAATTGAATTATTTGAACAAGTATAGAGAATTGAATAGGACTCACTAATGGCAATAATAAAATCAAAGCCGATTACCCCCGGAACGAGATTTAAATCGGTTTCATCTTTTGATGAAATTACAAAAACTTCACCGGAAAAATCATTAACCGGTGTTATTAAAAGAACCGGTGGAAGAAACAATCTTGGTCGTGTTACCGCGCGTCATATCGGAGGCGGACACAAACGTAAATATCGTATAATAGATTTTAAACGCGATAAGATAGGAATTCCGGCAAAAGTATTTTCAATTGAATATGACCCTAATCGGACTTCAAGAATTGCTTTGCTGCACTACGTTGACGGAACTAAAAGATATATTATTGCTCCGAATGGTTTGAAAGTCGGTGATCAAATTATTTCCGGTCCCGGTAGCGATATAAATATAGGAAACGCTCTACCATTAAAAGATATGCCACTGGGAAGTTTTGTTCACAATGTGGAAATTAAACCGGGTAAAGGGGGTCAGATGGGTAGAAGCGCCGGTTCGGCACTTCAGGTAATGGCAAAAGAAGGTGACTTTGCTCAGCTTAAAATGCCTTCAGGTGAAGTTAAGCTAATCAGATTAGCTTGTATGGCGACATACGGAACTGTCGGAAATGCTGAACAGGAAAATATCAGTTTGGGAAAAGCCGGAAGATCTCGATGGAAGGGAGTCCGCCCGCATGTAAGAGGTGTAGCAATGAATCCTGTTGATCATCCAATGGGCGGTGGAGAAGGAAAGACTTCGGGTGGTGGACATCCTGTTTCCCCGTGGGGTCAAAAAGCCAAAGGTTTGAAGACGAGAAAACATAAAAAAGAATCTAACAAGTTCATCATAAAAAGACGTAAATAATTTTTAGAGATTAATATGCCAAGATCGGTAAAAAAAGGACCTTTTGTTGATTATAAATTAGCTGATAAAATTGATCAACTTAATAAAACAAATCAGAAAAAGATAATTAAAACTTGGTCGCGTGCATCAACAATTACTCCGGATTTTGTCGGACACACAATTGCAGTTCACAATGGTAACAAAATGATACCAGTGTATATCACTGAAAATATGGTCGGACATAAATTGGGCGAATTTTCGCCGACAAGAATTTTTAGAGGACATTCTGGTACTAAGGCTGAAAAGGCGTCTAAGCCTGTACCAGCGCCAACGCCAGCAAAATAATTTAGCGAAGGATTTTTATTATAATGGAAGCAAAAGCTGTACATAGATATATTGGTTCATCTCCAAGAAAAATGAGATTGGTTATTGACCTTATCCGCGGAATGTCTGTGGATAAAGCGATTGAAACCTTGCATTTTCATTCTAAACATGCATCAAAAGATGCTGAAAAAGTTTTGAGGTCCGCTGTTGCCAATCTTTTAAATAAAGATGATGCGACCCGTGTAGAGCCTAATGACTTAATTGTAAAGGAAGCTTTTGTAGATCAAGGACCAACTTTGAAAAGAATTTCACCTGCTCCGATGGGACGGGCTTATAAGATTAGAAAAAGATCGTGTCATTTAACAATTATCGTGGCAACTAAAGCATAAATTTTAGGAGGATATTTTTTTGGGACAGAAAGCAAACCCTATAGGACTAAGAGTTGGAATAATTAGAGGCTGGGACTCTAATTGGTATGAAAATAAAAGTTATGCTGCAAAACTTAAAGAAGATCAGAAGCTTAGAAATTATGTAAGAAATCGTTTAAAGAAGGCAGGCATCTCCAGAATTGTGATTGACAGAACTTCGAAAAATGTAATTCTGACAATTTATACTTCAAGACCAGGTGTCGTAATCGGAAAAAGCGGTAAAGAAATTACTCAGCTTGAACAAGAGTTAAAACAAGTTACTGATAGAGAAGTTAAAGTCCAGATTTCTGAAATTAAAAGACCTGAATTAGATGCTTATCTTGTTGCTGAAAATATTGCAAGCCAGCTTGCAGGAAGAGTCTCTTTTAGAAGAGCAATGAAAATGGCAATTACAGCTGCTATGCGCATGGGTGCGGAAGGAATAAGAATTATGTGCGCCGGACGATTAGGGGGAGCAGAAATGGCCCGTACTGAACAATATAAAGAAGGAAGAATCCCGTTGCATACATTAAGAGCTAATATTGATTATGCGAACGGAAGAGCGGAAACAATTTATGGCTCCATTGGTATAAAAGTTTGGATTTGCCACGGAGAAATTTTAGGAAAAAGAGTTACAGATTAATATAGCCGGGAGTTTTTTATCATGTTAATGCCGAAAAGAGTAAAATACAGAAAATCACAGCGTGGAAGAAGAGCCGGAAAAGCTAAACGCGGAAGTACAATTGCTTTTGGAGATTTTGGTTTGAAAGCTTTAGAACCGCATTGGATTACAAGCCGCCAAATAGAGGCGTGTCGTGTTGCTCTTTCAAGAAAAATGAAGAGAGATGGAAAAGTTTGGATAAGAATTTTTCCCGATAAGCCTGTCTCTAAAAAACCTCTTGAGACAAGAATGGGTAAAGGTAAAGGAGCTCCTGAATTTTGGGTAGCTGTTGTAAAGCCGGGAAGAGTTCTTTTTGAAGTCTCGGGTGTTACAAAAGAGCTTGCACATGATGCTCTAAAAACATGTGCTTATAAATTACCCATTAAAACAAAAGTTGTAGTTAGACCAGACTTTGAATAATTCTAAGGTATGAAAAATGAAGATTCATGAAATACGTGAAATGAAAGATGAAGAATTAATTAAACAAATCGATCTTCAAAAGAAGGAATTAGTTGACTTGCGTTTTGCTCACCAGCTTAAGCAATTAACAAATACTTCTAAGTTAAGATTGATTAAAAAGGATCTTGCGAAATTAAAAACAATTTTAAAAGATAGAGAACTTGAAAAAATAGCCGCAGCGAAAAAAGAAAACAAAGAAGGAGTTAAGGCTTAATTATGGAACAGCGCGCGCTTAGAAAAACAAGAGTTGGTGTAGTGGTGAGTAATAAGATGGAGAAAACAATTACCGTAGCAATTGAAAGAAAAGTTCCTCATCCTATTTACAAAAAATATTTTAAGAAAACGACTAAGCTGATGGCTCACGATGAGAAGAATGAATGTAGTATAGGTGATAAAGTAAAAATAATGGAAACGCGTCCTTTAAGCCTAAAGAAAAGATGGCGTTTGGTAGAAATTGTAGTAAAAGCCAAGTAGCAAAGTAAGGAGTAGGTTATAATGGTTCAAGAAGAAACAAATTTAGTAGTAGCAGATAATTCCGGGGCAAAAAGGGTAAGATGCATTCGTGTCCTTGGGGGAAGCGGTAGGCAGTATGCTAGTGTTGGAGATTTAATTGTTGTTTCTGTTAAAACTGCAATCCCGAACGGGACAGTTAAAAAGGGCGAAGTTTCACGAGCGGTTATTGTTAGAACCAAAAAGGAAGTTAGAAGAAAAGACGGCTCCTATATTAGATTTGATGAAAATGCAGCGGTTTTAATTAATGCTCAAAATGAACCTAAAGGCACTCGTATATTCGGGCCCGTCGCCAGAGAATTAAGGGAGAAACAGTTTATGAAAATAGTTTCGTTAGCACCAGAAGTATTATAAGAATTCGGAAGCAAAATGAAAATTAGAAAAAATGATAATGTTGTTTTAATAGCTGGAAATAATAAAGGAAAAACCGGTAAAGTTTTAAAGGTGTTTCCTAAAGTTTCTAAAATTATTGTTGAAGGAATAAATGTCCGTAAAAGGCATACTAAACCAAATCAAACAAATCCGCAAGGCGGAATTCTTGAGAAGGAAATGCCGGTTCATGTCTCAAATGTTATGCTTATAGACCCGAAAACAAATGCGGGAACAAGGCTTGGTTCACAAATCATTTTGGATGACAAAACCGGAAAGAAGAAACGCGCTCGTGTTAGTAGAGCAAGCGGAGAAATGATTTAACACTAAAAAACTTTTACTTAAGGTTTAAATAAAAATGGCAGAAAAGAAAATAAAATCAACGACGACCGCTGAAAAATCGGTTAAACCTTCTAAAAAGGTTTCTACTAAGGAAGCGTCTGAAAAAGAAATTAATATAAAAGCTCGCCTTGCTGATACTTATAAGAAAGAAGTTGTCCCTGAGTTAATGAAAAAATTTAATTACAAAAGCATTATGCAGGTGCCAAAGCTTCACAAAATTGTTGTAAACATGGGCGTTGGTGCAGCCGTGGCAGACCAGAAAATTTTGGAAGAAGCAGTTAAAGAATTAGAAACAATTACAGGTCAAAAAGCTAGCATTAGAAAAGCAAAAAAATCTATTTCGAATTTCAAACTTCGTGAAGGTGTTAACATTGGGGCGATGGTGACTTTAAGAAAAGAAAAAATGTATGAATTTTTAGATCGTCTCATTAACATTGCTCTTCCACGAGTTCGCGACTTTAGAGGATTGTCAGATAAATCTTTTGACGGTAGAGGTAATTATACACTCGGCGTTAAAGAGCAGATTATTTTTCCCGAAATAAACGTAGATAAAATAACAAAAGTATTGGGAATGGATGTCACATTTGTGACAACAGCAAATACCGATAATGAGGCTTATGAATTGCTTCAGGCCTTTGGTTTCCCATTTAGAAAAAAAGAAATTAAAACAGCGTAAGTAGGAGTATTATGGCTCGTAAAAGTCTAATCGCAAGAGAAGAAAAAAGAGTTAAGCTTGTTGAAAAATATGCAAAACTAAGAAAAGAACTTAAAGAAAAGGGTGATTATGTCGGGCTGCAAAAATTACCTAAAAATTCTGCTAAGGTAAGGTTGCACAATCGTTGCATGTTTACCGGTAGAGCTCGTTCATATTATCGTAAATTTGGTGTTTCCCGTTTGGTTATGCGCGAAATGGCGCTTAAAGGCGAAATCCCTGGATTAAAAAAGTCAAGTTGGTAGAAGGAGAAGTTTATGCCGGTTACAGACCCGATTTCAGATTTTTTAACAAGAATTAGAAATGCTTCTAAAGCAAAAAAGATTAGAGTTGACATTCCTTCATCAACCATGAAGAAAGGTTTAGCTGAAATTTTGAAGCGTCAAAAATTTATTGTTGACTATTCCGTTGTAGAAGACAACAAGCAAGATATTTTAAGAGTGTTATTAAAATATAGAAATGGCTCGCCAGCCATTAACGGTTTGAAAAGAATTAGTACGCCTGGCTTGAGAGTATATAAATCTTCAGAAGAGCTGCCAAGAGTTCTGGGCGGGCTTGGAGTTGCTGTTATCTCTACTCCGAAAGGACTTTTAACCGATAAAGAAGCTAAGAGAGAGTCAGTTGGCGGCGAAGTAGTTTGTTACATTTGGTAAATCAATTCAATGGAGTTTTAAATTGTCACGTATTGGTAAAAAACCGATTATAGTTCCTAAAGAAGTTACCGTAAAATTGAACGGTAATCAATTAAAAGTTACAGGACCTAAAGGTGAGCTTGAAAATCAATTTCACCAAAATATGAAATTAGAAATTAAGGATAATGAAATTCTTGTAACCAGACCTAACGACTTAAAAGAGAATAAAGCTGTACATGGTTTAACGAGAGCTTTAATTCAGAATATGGTTGACGGAGTAACAAAAGCTTACCAGAAAACTTTAGATATTGTGGGAGTTGGTTACAGAGCAGAACTTAAAGGCAAAAATTTATTAATTAACATCGGTTTTTCGCATCCTATTTATTTTATTCCGCCGGATGGAATTACCCTTCAAACACCGACTCAAACCCAAGTTATAGTTTCGGGAATCGATAAACAGCTCGTTGGTTTAGTTGCAGCAAAAATTCGCTCAATCAGACAGCCGGAACCATACAAAGGTAAAGGTATTAAATATTCAGATGAATTTATTCAGAGAAAAGCTGGTAAAACCGCTGGCAAATAATTTATAGTGGAGAATATGTAAAAGATGATTAATAGAAATGAAAATTCCAGGCTTCGATCAAAAACAAAAATCCGGAAAGCAATATCCGGAACTCCGGAAAGACCGCGTTTAACGGTGTACCGAAGCATGAATAATGTTTATGCTCAGGTTATAGATGATACTTCTGGAAATACTATTGCATCGGCTTCTTCACTGTCTAAGGAATTGGCAGAAGAATTGAAGGCTGCTAAAGGAAAAGTTTCAAAGAGTAAGATTGTAGGAATATTTGTTGCTAAAAAAGCAATAGAGAAAAATATTACCTCGGTAGTGTTTGACAGAAACGGTTACAGATACCACGGGCGTATACAGGCAATTGCTGAAGGCGCACGCGAGGGAGGCTTAAAGTTTTAGATGAGCTTTGGTAATATTGCCGGGTCGTCTAATGGTAGGACTACGCCCTTTGGAGGCGTCTGCAGAGGTTCGAATCCTCTCCCGGCAGCAGTTAGGAAATTCTTTTATCTATCTTAATTGAAAAAATTTTGAAAATAAATTAAAAGAGAGTGGTTCTTGGAAAAACAATCAAAAAATGTTAAATCGGGTGAGGCTGAAGGACTTAAAGAAAAAGTCGTTCACATCAACAGAGTTGCCAAGGTCGTAAAAGGCGGACGAAGATTTAGTTTTAACGCAATAGTTGTTGTTGGTAATGGAAAAGGCACGGTTGGAATTGGATTGGGAAAAGCTAATGAAGTTACCGATGCAATTTCAAAAGGTATAGATGACGCTAAGAAAAATCTTGTGAATGTTAATGTTATTAAAGGAACAATAGCTCATGAGATAATCGGCAAATATGGCGCTGGTAAAGTCTTATTAAAACCGGCATCACAGGGTACCGGTTTGATAGCTGGCGGTGGAGTTCGTGCAGTTCTTGAATCTGCCGGTGTTCAAGATATTCTTACTAAATCTTTAGGTTCAAGCAATCCTCATAATCAAGTTAAAGCCACACTTAACGGGCTTAAAAATTTGATTGATGCTAAGAAAATGTCTGAAAAAAGAGGAATGACTATTAAAGAATTATTTGGTTCTTAATTTAGGATACCATGATGAAAATTAAAGTAAAACAAGTTAAAAGCATTATTGACAGACCGGTTGATCAAAAACTAACTATTGAGGCTTTAGGTTTGGGTAGACCAAACTGGGAAGTTATTCACAATGATACACCTCAAATAAGAGGAATGATTAGAAAAGTTACTCATCTTGTAACAGTTGAAGAAGTTAAAGACTAATAAGGTTTATAAAAATGGATATACTAAGCAATCTTAAATATGCTTCGGGTTCTAAAAAAAATAAAAAAAGAGTTGCCAGAGGCGCCGGTTCCGGGCATGGTGGAACGGCAACGAGAGGCATGAACGGACAAATGTCTCGCTCAGGTGCAAAACATAAAGCTTGGTTTGAGGGAGGTCAGATGCCTCTGCAAAGAAGAATCCCGAAGTTTGGATTTACAAGTCCATTCAAAGTTTTTTCTCAGGTAGTTAATATTGAAGCACTTCAAAAATTAGCTGAGAGTAAAAAAATTAATGAAATTAATCTTGAAACGTTGAAGAAATTCGGTTTGATCTCTAATTTGAAAGCACCGGTAAAAGTACTCGGTAACGGTGAATTAAAATTGAAATTAAAAATTCAAGCAAATGCATTTAGTCAGTCTGCAATTGAAAAAATTCAAGCTGCCGGCGGAACAATCGAAACGATTTAATCTGGAAACCCATGGCTAAAATTACTGAGACCTTCAGAAATATTTTTAAGATACACGAGCTTCGTCAGCGAATTCTTTATACTTTGGCGTTGCTTGTTATTGTCAGACTTGGCGCTCACATTACTTTGCCGGGCATCGATGCTGCGGTTTTGTCAGAAAGCACAAAAAATGCAAGTTCCGATAATCTATTCGGACTGTATGACTTGTTTGTGGGCGGGGCTTTCCAAAATGCCGCAATTTTTGCGCTTGGAATTATGCCTTACATTTCATCGTCAATTATTATTCAGCTGCTTGGTGCCGTAGTTCCTTATTTCCAAAAGCTGCAGCAAGAAGGTGAAGACGGTAGAAAAAAAATCACCCAACTTACAAGGTATGGAACAGTTTTAATCGCATCTTTGCAAGCATGGGGCGTGACAATTAAACTTCTTAATACAAACTTTCAAGGCATCCCCATTGTCCCGGCTGGTGTTCAAGGCCTTGCATGGACTTTATCAACCGTGCTCATTTTGACGGCAGGTACCGTTTTCATGATGTGGCTTGGTGAGCAAATCACTGATAAAGGAATAGGCAATGGTATCTCGCTTATAATTTTTATTGGAATTATAGATAGATTCCCATTTGCAGTTCTTGATGAATATCGATTAATTAATGAAGGCACACGAAGTCTAATTGTTGAGATTATTATACTCGCTTTAATGGTTGTTATTATTGCCGGAGTTGTTATGGTTACTCAGGGAACCAGAAGAATCCCGGTTCAATATGCAAAGAGAGTTGTCGGAAGAAAAGTTTACGGCGGTGTAACACAATATATTCCTCTTCGCGTAAATACTGCCGGTGTAATGCCGATAATATTTGCGCAATCGTTAATGTTTATTCCCAATACAGTACTTTCATTTTTCCCGAACAACGAATTTATGCAAAGTGTGGCTAAATATTTTGTTTATACATCCCCGGTTTATTCTTTTATTTATGCCTTATTAATTATCTTCTTCACATATTTCTACACAGCAATTGCTTTCAATCCGAAAGATGTTGCAGATAATATGAAAAAACAAGGCGGATTTATTCCCGGAATTCGCCCAGGTAAACAAACTTCGGAGTTTATTGATAATATTTTAACCAAAATTACTTTGCCCGGATCCTTTTTCTTAGCGATTATTGCAATTTTACCGGCATTCGTTTCAACTTGGGGCGTTTCTGGAAGATTTGCACAGTTTTTCGGCGGCACAAGTTTACTGATTGTCGTTGGAGTTGCACTGGATACTTTACAACAAATTGAATCGCATTTGTTGATGAGACATTATGACGGTTTTATGAAGACTGGTAAACTAAAATCACGAAGATAAAAGCAAAGTTGTGATTTACATTAAAACAAAAAAAGAAATTGATTTAATTCGGGAAAGTTCAAGAATTGTTGCAGAGACTTTACAGTTATTAAAAAGAAATGTCAGACCGGGAATCACGACAAAAGAACTTGATCAAATAGCTGAAGATTATATCTTAAGCAATAATGCAATTGCTGCTTTTAAGGGATATTCACAAGGCGGAAGTTCTATCGATTATCCTGGGGCAATTTGTGCTTCTATTGATGAGCAAGTTGTTCATGGAATTCCCGGAAACAGAGTTCTTAAAGAAGGTGAAATTATTTCTCTTGATGTAGGTGTAAAAAAAGATGGTTATTATGGAGATGCTGCTCTAACTGTTGCAGTTGGAAATATTTCTGAAGAAAAAAGGAAACTGATGGAAGTAACCGAAAAATCTCTTTACTTAGGAATTGAGCAGGCAATTGAAAATAATAAAGTCCATGATATATCTGCTGCGGTTCAAGAATATGTTGAAGCAAATGGTTTCTCTGTAGTAAGAGATTTATGCGGACATGGCGTAGGCAAACATTTACACGAAGACCCGTCAATCCCAAATTTTGGGAAACAAGGTACAGGTCCAAAACTTAAGAATGGAATGACAATTGCGATTGAACCAATGGTAAATTTAGGTCGATATGAGGTTAAAACCCTTTTTGACGGTTGGACAGTAATTGCTACGGATGGTTTGGCATCTGCACATTTTGAACATACTATATTGATCTCTAACGGGCAGCCTGAAATTTTAACGGTAGTTTAATGTCAAAACAGGGCCCAATAAAAGTAGACGGAATTGTGTCGGAAACATTACCAAACGCTCATTTTAAAGTTAGGCTTGATAATGGGCATGAAATACTTGCTCACATTTCAGGTAAAATGAGAATGCATTTTATAAAAATATTGGTCGGAGATAAAGTTTCCATAGAATTATCTCCGTATGATTTAACAAAAGGTAGAATAACTTACCGGTATAAGTAGTGGAGTTTTAAATGAAAGTTCGATCATCCGTAAAAAAGATTTGTGATAACTGCAAAATTATAAAACGCAAGGGCGTTGTAAAAGTAATTTGTAAAAACCCAAAACATAAACAACGTCAAGGTTAATTAAAATTTAAGGAGATAATAATTGGCTCGTATAGCTGGTGTTGATTTGCCGAAAAATAAAAAAGTACTATTTGGTCTTCAATATATTTTCGGCGTAGGCAAGAAAAGTTCTTCTAGTATCCTGGAGAAAGCAAAAGTAAATCCAGATAAAAGAGTTTCCGAATTAACTGACGAAGAAGTTGCAGAGATTAGAGCGGTGCTTACTTCCGATTATAAAGTCGAAGGCGCACTTCGCTCAGAAGTTCAGCAAAATATTAAAAGATTGATGGATATTGGAGCATATCGTGGAGTTAGACACAGAAGGAGTCTTCCTTCAAGAGGTCAAAGAACGCGTACCAATTCTCGTACAAGAAAAGGTAAAAGAAAAACTGTTGCAGGTAAAAAGAAGGCTCCTACTAAGAAATAAAATTTGACAAACTGGAGGTTTAGAGTTGGCTAAAGTTGTAAAGAAAGCAAAAAAGAAAACGCATGTTGATGCAAATGGTGTTGCTCATGTTAAAGCAACATTCAACAATGTAATTGTAACGATAACTGATATATATGGCAATACTATTGCTTGGTCATCGGCCGGTAAAAACGGATTTAAAGGCTCTCGCAAAAATACTCCGTTTGCAGCCCAAGTGTCTGCCGAAGCTGCCGCAAAAGAGGCTTATGACTTGGGATTGCGAAGGGTTGATGTGTTGGTAAAAGGTCCGGGCTCGGGAAGAGAAGCTGCAATACGTGCGTTAAATACAGCTGGATTAGATGTCAGTTCAATTAAAGACGTCACGCCTATTCCGCACAACGGCTGCCGTCCACCTAAGAAAAGAAGAGTTTAAAATTATTGGAGACTTATTAAATGGCAAGATACACAGATTCAGTTTGTAAATTATGCAGAAGAGAAAGACAAAAGTTGTTTCTTAAGGGACAAAAATGCTTTACAGAAAAATGCCCTTTAGAAATTAGAAATTATGCCCCCGGACAACATGGAAATGGTAGAAGAGCAAAAGTTTCTGAGTACGGCGTTCAGCTTCGCGAAAAGCAAAAAATTAAAAGACAGTATGGACTTCTCGAAACTCAGTTTAGAAATTATTTTGAAAAGGCTAACAAGCAAAAAGGTATCACAGGCGAAAACTTGGTGAAGCTTTTAGAAAGTAGATTGGATAATGTTGTTTATCGGCTTGGTTTTGCATCTTCAAGAAAACAAGCCAGGCAGTTAATAAGACATCGCCATATTGTTGTAAATGAACATTTGGTAGATATTCCGTCTTATATACTTTCGGCTGGAGACATGATTAAAATAAAAGAAAAAAGTAAAAAACTGGATGCAATTCACAGCTCGCTTAAAAGAGTTAAGGATAGTACTTATACATGGTTATCGATTGATAAAGCTTCGCTGTCTGGAACATTTATGCAAGTTCCGGAAAGAGCAGATGTTCCTCTAAATGCCAACGAGCAATTAGTTGTTGAGCTTTATTCTAAATAAAATCAAAATTTTAAGATTAATTTTAGAGGATTTATAATGAGTGTTTCAAATTTAAAAATGCCTGAATCTGTAGTGCTTGATGAGTCAAATTATACCAATACGTTTGGCAGGTTTTCTCTTCAACCTTTGGAAAGAGGTTATGGAGTTACTCTTGGTAATTCTATCAGACGAGTGTTGCTTTCCTCACTATCCGGCGCTGCTATAATTTCTGTTAAGTTCAGTGGTGTTCTTCATGAATTTACGACTATTGATGGCGTTGTTGAAGATGTTGCCGAAATTATTCTAAACTTAAAACAAGTAAGGTTGAAGCTTTTAAATAAAAAGCCTAATAAAATTGATATTTCATTTCATGGCGATGGTGAGTTTACTGCAGCTGATATTCAAAAAAATAGCCCCGATGTCGAAGTATTAAATCCCGAGTTACACATCGCTACCTTAAACAAACATACAAAAGTCGATGTTGAACTAAGAGTTGGTAAAGGTAAAGGATATGTCCCTGCTTCTGAAAATATTGCTCCTGATCAGACTATTGGCGTAATTCCAATCGACTCAATTTTTACTCCAATTAGGAATGTTAAGTATGATGTTGAGAATGTTAGAATCGGCGACAAGAATGATTATGAAAAATTAACTCTTGATATTACCACAGACGGATCTATTACCCCTGATGATGCTCTAACACAAGCGGCTAAAATTTTGAAAGAGCATATACAATTATTCATCAATTTTGATATTGATCAGGAAGAAGAACAGGCTTCAAATCAAAAAGATAGCGAAAGAGAAAGAATTAAAAAAATACTTCTTACCAATGTTGACGATCTTGAACTAAGCGTAAGATCACACAATTGTTTGAAAGCGGCTAACATTAAAAATCTTGCCGAGCTCGTAAGGAAAGACGAATCTGAAATGTTGAGATTTAGAAATTTCGGAAGAAAATCTTTGGCAGAGCTAATGGAGATTGTGGAAAACTTGGGACTCGATTTTGGTATGGACGTTGATAAATATTTAAAAGACGAAACTGAATCTAATTAATTTTCGATAAGGGTTTACTGATGAGACACAGAGTACGTGGAAGAAAACTTGGAAGAACTGCCAGCCATCGCGCTGCATTGTTAAATTCTCTTACTACTGCTTTACTAAAGCACAAAAGAATTCAAACTACTCTCCCAAAAGCAAAAGAAGCAAGAAGCTATGTTGAGACTTTAATTACAAAAGCTAGGAGAAATGATCTCCATTCGCGCCGGCAAATTATGAGCGTGATAAATGATAAAGAAGTGGTTAAAGAATTGTTCAACGAAATTATTAAAAAAATCGGCGATCGACCTGGTGGCTATACGAGAATTGTAAAATTGGGTAACCGGATGGGTGATGATGCAGAAATGGCAATTCTAGAATTAGTAGATTTTAATGATGTAATAAATGCAAAGGCTGAGGAGCATAAGGAAAAACGGGAAGCAAAAGCCAAAGCTAAAAAGGAAAATCAGGAAAAAGAAGTTGCTGAAGAAGCAAATGTAGTTGAAGAGACTGCGGCTAAAGAAGCTAATTAATTTTCTTTTGAATAACAATTTATCCTGAGTAATCTCGAAAAAACGGGATTACTCTTTTTTTTGCCATGTTAGATGAATCAAAATTTGTAAAATCAGTTTTCACAATAAAAGAACTTCCGAAAGACAATCTACCTGAAATAATTCTGTGCGGTAGGTCTAATGTAGGGAAGTCTTCTTTTCTCAATTCTCTTTTCAACAAAAAAGATTTGGCAAAAACAAGTTCAACTCCTGGAAAGACCCGGTCTATTAATTATTATTTGATTGATAAAAAATTTTATATAGTAGACCTTCCAGGGTTTGGCTATGCAAAAATTAGCAAAACTGAAAGAGAATATTGGGCTAGGTTAATTCAGGAATTCCTGAGTGAATCAAATAATATTTGGCTTGCATTTCACTTAATTGATAGCCGACATAAGCCTACCGAACTTGATTTTAAACTGAATGCAATGCTCCATTTTTTTAATATACCTTTTGTAGTTCTTCTTAGTAAGATTGATAAACTTAAACAATCAGAAATTTCTGATGCAAAAAAAAACGCGATTGAAAGCTTTCCTGAACTCAGTCTCGAAGATAATCTTCTTATTTATTCAGCCGTAAAAAACTTTGGACACAAGGAAATACTTCAAAGGCTCTCAAAAATATTTTATTAAATACCACGTAAACTTGACCGATTTGTTTGCTATTATATTTCAGTCAAATTATATTAACATTTAATTTTTAACAATCTGTAAAAATTTACCTAAAATGGATAACCGGAAGCGTAATAGAATAATTATTTTTCTTATTGCTCCCTTTTTAGCTTCTTTTCTTTTTTTTGCAGAAGACACTCTTTTTAGAATAATTATTATTGCTCTTCTTATAATTTATGTCGCATTTTTAATTTTTTTACGCGACTCAATTAAATTCGAAGGACCTTACGTCGCTAAGTCTTCTCCAGAAAATGATGAGAAAA
>JAJYSI010000450.1 GCA_021793635.1 Bacteroidota bacterium | reverse complement strand
TTAACGAAAAGGATTATTCCGGATAGAAGTATCAGGAAGATGGCTATATAAATTATTTTGTTACGCATGGTATAACTTTTCTACGAGAAATTGGAAACCGATGAATCGGTTAAAGGGGTGTGTTGGTTATTATTTTTCCCATAGATGAATCTATGGGCTGCTTTTTTCTTCCGAATTAGTTTTAATACTATGGACGGCTTTAAATTGGAACTGAAACCGATGAATCGGTTAAAAGGGGTTGCGTCGGTTATTATTTTCCCATAGATGAATCTATGGGCTGCTCTTATTAATAACTCGGGATAGTCAAATAATTCCAAATATAATGGTAGTGGGGTGTTGTAAAACCTCCGAGGTTGAGGAAAACCTCGGAGGTTTCTCATTCTTCCCAAAGACGTGAATTTTACTTCGCTTAACATTTTGTTAGCTCTATTCTGTTGAACCAACCGGTAAATATTTCTTGGGAATGGTCGTTTTCCATTATCTCAATGTATTTTTTGGCTTGGTAAAAGTTGAGGAGGTTGAATATGAGTTTTTCGCCGTTGGCGGCGATGCATGTGTTAAGGGTTGTTAGTGTTTGGATGCCGATTATTCCGTCAATAACTATGTCCGGGTAAATGCTGCCGTTTTTGTTCAGGAGGTTTAGTGTGCGCTGAAGGATTTCGGATGCTATTGAAACTCCAAGGTTAACTGAAATATCGAATAGCTCATCTGCGATGAGTTGGGATGGAAGTAGGTCGCCCTGAATTTTGTTCCAAAATTCGGTTTGGTAAAATTCTTCTACTAAGCGATTTAGCGGAAGATTGCTGTTAAATACATCATTTAGTATAACCCTCTTCTTGATATTTCTCGGGGCTGCGGAAAGTGAAAATAAAACTGAATCGATGATTCTCCAGCCTTTCCAGGATGGGTGATTTTCCCGGGAGATGCCATTATATGTATAGCCACCTTTGTCTTTCGGGTTGTTGTTGATGAATCCTTCTTTTGAAAGGGTTTTGTTGAGCGATATGAGAAAAATGTTGTCCAAGTTGTCCAACTCCTTTTTTTGATTGCAAAGAAAGGGGGCGCGGGCGCGGGAAGCACTGTAGTTTTATGAAAGCAACAACTTCTTTTAGCGGGGTTGGCTTTAAATCAAGCTTTACTTTTTTTTATATGTACTTTTGTCCTGATATCCCTCTACTTTTCTTGACACAAGAAAAGTAGCAAAAGAATATGTGCTTTAAAATAAAAGCTAAAATTTCATTCCGTTTCGCTAAGAGAAAATAACTCGCCCGACCTGCCTGCCGGTAGGCTGGTAGGAATCGGGCTCAAACATATTTTCTCTTTTACCTGCCTGCCGGCAGGCAGGCGCTCCACTGCATGAAATTTCTTAACGCTTTTCTTTTAATGCACGAATGCAAAGAAGAAACAAAATTAATTGAGGACGCAAGAGAAGGAAAACAGAGAAGTAGATTTTCTCTTTTAACTCTACACTCCGCCTTCGGCGGGCAAATTCATGAAATTTCTTCACGCAATTCTTTTAATGTGCGGGAGCATCTATTTTATTTGGATTGGAATTAATTTGAGATCACGGAAGAAAAAGCAAAGGGCAAACGCTTTTCTTTTAATGCACGAATGCATGGAAGAAATAAAGAGGAGCAGATTTTCAAATTTCTTAATGCAATTCTTTTAATGTGCGGGGGCAGCTGAGAAAACGTTTATTTAAGGTCGGTTGGGGGATCATTGCTGGAGGATTCGGGGAATTTTTGGATGGCTTTTAGGCCGAAGGCGGAGGTGAGGAGGGTGAGTTTTTCCCAGGTTAGGGTGTATATGCCTTTGGAGTGGAATTCCATTAGCCAATCTGCGATGAACCAAAGGACGATTATTAGCATTATGATTCTTGTGGAGCTGGGGTTGCCTTTGTTGTCGGAGAGGCACTGTTTGATAAACTGTGCTACGGAGAATACTATTTTTCGAAGTGTTTGCATGAATGTTTTTTTTGAGGGGAAAGAAAAGAGAAGGGAGGGCTAGGCGCAATGTAGAATTGAGGAAGGAAATTAAATTATTTCAATATTTGTATTAAAAATTATGGACATTATCATATTTGATTTTGAAGCATAAATTTAGGAATTTAATAAAGGCGGTTTGAAAAGAATTCTTATGACACAAATAAATTTCATAAAAGAACTTGTTAAGTACGGACTTGAAAATGATCAAGAAAAATTCAAGTCCGCATTGAATGAGTTAATAGAGTATGCAAAGCAAACAAAAAAGACAAACTATGCTTTGCAATTGCAGTCTATTTTAAAAGATGCAATAAGGAATGAACAAAACAGAGGACCTAAGCTTGTCGGCAGTCCTTCGTATTTTACCAGGATTGAAGACCGAGAATTAAATGAATTAATTTTAGAAAAAATTACTTCCGAGTATAAATTTAGGAATCTAGTTGCCGGAAAAGAAGTACGTGAGCAATTGGAATATTTCATACAAGAGCACAAATCCAAAGATTTGCTAAATAATCTAAAGCTGCCAGTTTCCAATAAGATTTTGTTTTACGGACCATCAGGATGCGGTAAAACATTAGCTTCGTATGTGTTGGCAGGCGAATTAGAGAAAATGATGTATGTTATAAATCTTGGGGCTATTGTTTCATCAAAATTAGGCGAGACCAGTAAAAATTTAGCAAAAGTATTTAGGCAAGCTAGTGTAGAAGATTGTATTATTTTTATTGATGAATTTGATTCTTTAGGAAAAGTAAGGGATTATGATCAAGACCATGGTGAAATGAAAAGAATTGTAAATACTATATTGCAGTTGTTTGATTATTTGCACCAGAATAGTATAATAATTGCGGCAACAAATCAGATAGAAATGATTGATAATGCTTTGTTAAGGAGATTTGATCTTAAAATAAAATTAGATTTGCCTAATCAAAAACAAATAAAGGAATTGATTGATTTAATATTAATGAATGGAGAGTTTACATTTGACAGAAAAAATATTTTAACAACAATATTAAAAGAAGCAAACGGTTTGTCATATTACAGCATACAAAAATCGTTAATCGGTGCGATTAAGAGAAGTATCTTTGAATCAAGTGATAATAATAAAAACATAAAAATTAAAACCAACATTTGGAAAGGACTACTAAAAAAAGAAAAAGAACAAGTAAAGCTTACCTAAGTTTCTAAATCCGCTTCTAACTCTGCTGTCGTTACTGCTTCTAAGTTATTAATTAAAACCATCTCGTCGTAAAGCATTCCTGTATTTTCACCTTTGATAGGTTTTTCGTTTATAGTCATTACAAGTGAAAAGTTTTGATTTATAGAATAATTATCTTCTAAGTATGCAGGCAATAATTTGTGAAGCTCGCTCTTAAAGATC